>JAFAKL010000053.1 GCA_019235445.1 Verrucomicrobiota bacterium
CCACGAGCACGAGGACGAGTGCGACGCTTACGTTTGTGGGAACGAGGGTGGAGGAAGGAGTGCGGTTAGTCCAACTTCCGAGTTAACATTTTAGCGACGCCTTCATTCCGATCCACCCTCAGCGGCCAACCGAGCAAAGCGGGGACGCTTTGCTTACATTTGGAACACGCCGGTACGCGCCTCCTGACTTCTCTGAAACAGCGAGGTCTGCCAAGGGCGAGTTTCTTCTAGAATCTTCACGCGCTCGCCCGTTGGGTGCTCCTGACTCCTGTCTCCTGTCTCCTGATTCTTGAAAAAAATCCTGGACTTGCGGGGGGCCTGTAATCAATCGTTCGCGCCTATCCACATGAAGTGTTATGAGATCTTCGGCAGACTTTCTCCTGAGCTGAGGAATGAGATTTTCGGTTACTTGCTCGAGTTCGAAAAACCCGTTTACAAAGCGATGGTCCAGAACATCGCCGCCCGCCGCAAATTGCGTCCGGTTTTCATTGAGCGAAAACCAAAACCCGAAAGGCATTCCTGGCTGCAGCAGGCGCTCTCTCTCAAAAGCTGCGACGACCTTGCCATGCAGCTGCTGCAAATATGGTTACTCGGCGCCCAACGGGAAATGATCTGCGAATTTCTCGATTCTCTGGGGATCCAGCACGACGGGAAAGGTGTGGTGGAGAACCTGCCTGCCGAACCGGCCCCGGAAAAACTGCATGCCACCATCACAAAATTGCTGGAAACGCGCTCTCCCGAGGTCGTGGCGGTCTATCTTTATGCCTTCCAGGCCATGGACGAAACCGGCTGGTCGGTTCTGGATGAAACTTTAGCCGCGGACACGCGGGTCTCGTCCGCCTGGAAATCTCGCGCGCCCGCCTCCTCGTGAGAGCAAGCCGTCGAACCGCGCAAATCGAGCCCCTTTATGGTGAGTCCGGCGTCCAGCCCCGGAAACGCGTTCTGCTGAAAATCATTGGAGAATGAAAGTCATTGGGGAATGATTAAATCACTCGAATCAGAGATCCTTTCTTTTTTGAGAGAACCGGTGGAGGAGAGATTTGAGTCGCTGGCGCTCGAGATTTTTGATTTCCAGCGGCGCGAAAACCTGGTTTATGCAAAGTATTGCGATTTCCTGGGAACACCGGACCGACTCGACTCCTGGAAGAGGGTCCCAGCCCTGCCGCAAATCGCCTTCAAACGGTCCGAAATACGATCCTTTCCAAGGCCACAGATGCTGACAGAATTCCGGACCAGCGGCACCACCGGGGAAGGCCATGGTAAGCACTTCTTTCCTTCCCTGCGCTTGTACGAGGCTTCCGTCCAACAAGGTTGGGATTATTTTAATCTGCCCCGGCATCGATTCATTCTCTTAATGCAACACCCAGACGACGCGCCGTTTTCTTCTCTCAGCCGCATGGGTGGATTTCTCGCGAATTTCCAGCGCGACCGGTTTGTCATCGCCCGGGATGGCCGTTTCGAAACCGGTCGGTTGCGGGAAGAGCTCCTTGATCCTGGGGAGGCTCTGACGCTCTTTGGCACTGCGTTGGCGTTCCTGAATTTGATCGAGGAAATCCCGAGTCTTCGCGTCAATTTGCCGCCGGGAAGTATGGTGATGGAAACTGGTGGTCCGAAAGGGAGCGGACGCAATATCGATCAACGTGACTTGTACGAACAATTGTCGCTCCGATTTGGTATCGGGACCGATTCAATTTGGAACGAATACGGAATGACTGAGCTAAGCTCGCAATTCTACTCACGCGACGTGAGAAGCTCCCACCGGAGCCCTCCCTGGATGCGATTTCAGATCGTCGACCCGGTAACGAACCAGGAATCTGGCATAGGCGAAGTTGGGCTTTTACGCATCTTCGACCTGGCCAATCTATGGTCCGTGCTGGCTGTTCTGACCCAGGATCTCGCGGTCGCGCAGCCGGATGGAGGTTTTCTGCTCCTCGGACGCGATTCAGACGCTCTGCCGCGGGGTTGCTCTCGCGCCATGGATGAACTACTCCAATCTGCCCGGAGCAGGTAATGCTACGGGACAAGCGTATTGCCGCGATTGCCTCTGCTGCTGCGGCGTTTTCCTGGCTCGGCGATTGGACGCCGGAAAACCTCTCGCGCTGGATCGAATTGGAGCTTGGGCTCTTGCTCAACGGCCCGGAACCTCAGCGGTATGGAACCCACCATTGTCTCACCATCCCCCTTAGCCCAATTCTCCATATCGTCAGCGGAAACACTCCGCACGCGGCATTGCAAAGCCTTCTTCGCGGCTTGATTGTCGGCGCCGTTAATTGGATCAAATTGCCGTCCGGAGGGCTGCCCGAACTCAACACTTTTGTCGACCGATTGCCAAAAGAAATCCGACCGGCGATGGCCACCCGCCTGCTCCCGGGCTGGCTGGAGGGAGCGGAAGCGGTGGTGGTTTTCGGATCCGACGCCGCAGCGGAGGAATTTGCAGGCAAAATTCTGCCCACCCAAAAGTTCCTTGCCCACGGACACAAAATCAGCTTGGGATTAATCTGGAGTCGATGTCATGAGCAGCTTGCGGAAGGAATTGCCAAGGACGTTTTTCCTTTCGATCAGTTGGGTTGTTTGTCGCCACAATTCTTCTACGTTGCCGGCGACTCCGCAGAATTTGCGAGGCAGCTGTCACAGCTCCTGCCCGAGCAACCAAGGCCGGGCAGGGCGGCAAAGGATCTCGGAATCGCCGCCGCGCTTCGCGCATTCCGCGAAGAATGGAGATTTCGCGCGGCCACCGAAGAGGGCGTTTTCCTCTGGGAGAGCCCCGGAAATCTGGACTGGGCGGTGGTGCATGACCCGGATCCCGGTTTAGTCGCTAACCCATTGCACAGCACGATTTTTATCAAGCCGATGCCCCTGGATACCGCATTGCTGCTGTCACCTATTCGCCGGCTGATCAGCACGATCGGCCTTCACCCAGTGAATCGTGAGTCAGTGAATCTGGGAGTTCGCTCGGGCGCGCAACGCCTATGCCCGATTGGCCAGATGCAGAATCCGCCGCTTACCTGGCATCATGACGGCTGGCCCGCGTTGGCGAGCCTTGTCCGGTACGTGGATGTGGAAGGTTTGGAAACCTAGCCAGGCGATCGGTGATTACGGCTCCCGGTCACACTCTGACCATCTTTGAAATTTTATAGAATCACAGCATACTAAGCAGGCTGTCGTTCGACAATCGACTCGCCCCTGATTCTTAATGACCCAACATCTCCAGAGTTACCTCGGCTATTCCTATCCCGCGCAATTGGCCGAACTAGTGAAGAAAGTGTGGCCGAAAGATCGTTTGGCGAAATTGCCCCAGGATCACCATCTTCGGAAACTCTTTGACATTGCCTATCATGCGAGCCTGCTTCGTGACGAGGACCGACAAGTCATGTTCAGGCTCATTTTTGAAGACCCGGCTTCGTTGCCCCCGGAGGACGGTCCGCCCAGCGGTCTGATGCCGCTGTACCTCGATCGCCCGCGGCCTTTCAACGAACAAGAGATTCGAAGGCTGTCGATGGCAGCTTTATTTTTTCGTTCGATGATCGGCGTGTGCCGAAGTTTGCATCACGATCTTCAAATTTGGGGAATGGTCGTCTCTGGCACACGCTGGCTCAGCAGCCTGGCCGGCGGCCGCTATCATGGAGCGCCCGAGCCCGATTCGATCGTAATCCATTCACTCGGTCCGGGCCGATTGACTATTCACCTGGGCAAAAACCGGATAGCCACTCTGGCGGGAGGCCGCATCGAATCTCGAGCTTTCGATCTATTCGAGTCAAAGTGGCTCCAGACGGTATTCTCCCAGGTCCGCACCAGTTTTCTCCAGGAGGCGTTTGGTGAAGTTACCGACGCCAGATATGTGCCGGTGGACGTCGATTTCGTACGAATGATGACATATAATATCGTCCTGCGCACCCTTTCGGTGGTGCGCAATGGCCGGCACGGGGGAACCCTCGTCATCATCGAGCCTGAGGACGAAGCAATGCTCCGCAGTCCCGCCGCCGCGCTTCGGTTTAAATACCTGATCGCAGATTGTCCGGCGCGCAGACGCTACGCGCGAATGCTTAGCCGGGCGATCCTCCGCCTGGCAAAACTGGCAAGTCATCACCGCAAACCGAATGCCGGCTGGACGGAATACCAGACGCTGATGGACGCCGAATTAAGCGACATGGATGAAGCCTTGTTCGATTTTGCCCATTTTCTGGCAGATCTAATGGCGGTGGACGGCGCACTGGTGGTCACCCAGGCGCTCGACCTGATCGGGTTCGGTGCCGAGCTTCGCTTTGAGGCGACCGGTATGAAGAGCGTCCGGCACGCACTCGATCTGGAGGGGGAGATCTGGGCCAACGAACCGCTCGACAACGTCGGGACGCGGCATCGCGCGGTCTATCGATTCTGCCGAGGATATCCCAGATGCCTGGCGATCGTGGTTTCGCAAGACGGATCCGTCCAGTTCGTCAGAAACCACAATGGAGAGGTGACCTACTGGAATCAACTCTCATGGTAGCGGGGGCGGGCGGCCACACTCTTTCGCTTGCAGAAGCACGACGCGCGGTTCTTCGAGCGCAGGGCTTCGGAGCGCGACCCTCGGGAGGGCTGACCCGGCGGCATCTGGTGGCCGCTTCCAGGCGCATCGGAATGCTGCAGATTGATTCGGTGAATGTCCTGATGCGGGCACATTATTTTCCGCTGTATTCGCGCCTCGGAGCTTACCCTTTGAAACTGCTGGATGAAGTGAGCTACTCGCCCAAACGACGGCAATTTTTTGAATACTGGGGCCACGAGGCGTGCCTGTTGCCGCTAGAGGTTTTTCCTCTCCTTCGCTGGCGGATGGAGCGGGCGCGCAACTTTGTTGGGACGTGGGCAATGCTGGCCCGATTTGCCAAAGCCAACCGGGCCTTCATTGAGCGAGTTTTTGCGGTCATCGACGAGCACGGACCAGCCAGCGCCGGCGAAATTGCCAGGCGCCTGTTAGAAGAGCGACCAACCGGCACTCGCGGCTGGTGGGGCTGGACGCAGAGTAAGGCTGCCTTGGAATTCCTCTTCTGGTGCGGGCGCATCACGACGGCGACCCGTCGCAACTTCACGCGTGTCTATGATCTGGTGGATCGGGTAATTCCGCTCGAAATTCTAAACGCCCCCACGCCCTCTTGCGAAGAGGCGCAGCGTCGATTGATTGCCATCGCCGGGCGCGCGCTTGGAGTCGCCACAGAAACGGATTTGCGGGATTATTTTCGGCTCCCGATGGCAGAAGCCCGTGGGCGGATCGCTGAACTCGTGGAAACGGGAGAACTCGTGCCGATCGCCGTGGAGAGTTGGAAGGCATATCTCCACCGGGACGCGAAAATCCCACGCCGAGTGGATGCGCGAGCACTTATCTCCCCGTTTGATTCCCTGATCTGGGAGCGGAGAAGACCTGAACGCTTGTTCGGATTTCGTTACCGGATCGAGATCTACACACCGGCTCACAAACGCGAGCATGGCTATTATGTCTTGCCTTTTCTCCTTCGCGACCGATTGGTTGCTCGGGTCGATCTCAAGGCGGACCGCCAGCAGGGCCAACTCCTCGTGTTATCAGCACTCGCAGAACCAAACGTGGATCGGCTCAAAGCGGCCGGCGCCTTGGCCGATGAACTCGCACTGCTTGCGCGCTGGGTGGGTTTGGAACAAATCGCGGTCGCCGATCGTGGGAATTTGGCCGCCCCGTTGAAGTCGGCCTTGAGCAATGCAGAGCGTACCGAGCCCTTTGGCGCTGACAAGGATTTCCGCTTGGAAGAGGCATGAATCGTTTCATATTCCGCTCAAAATGAAGCCGGCTCTTATAGCTCTCGAAGATGGGCGCACCTTCCATGGAGAAGGTTTCGGAGCGGAGGGGACAACTTGCGGTGAGATTTGTTTCAACACTTCGATGACCGGATACCAGGAGGTCCTGACCGATCCTTCGTACCGCGGCCAAATTGTGACCATGACCTACCCGCTCATCGGGAATTATGGAGTGAATATGCTCGACGGAGAAAGCCTGCAGCCGCACGTGCGCGGGTTTGTTGTCAGCGAACTTTCACCCATTACGAGCAACTGGCGAGCCAGCGGATCGTTAGATGATTATCTGAAAAAGTGGAATATTTGCGGGATTCAGGGGATCGACACTCGAGCGCTGACTAAGCACTTAAGGGTGCGAGGAGCAATGCGGGCGTGCCTTAGTACGGAGATCACCGACCCTGCGGAAGCGGTCGAGTGCGCACGGAACTCTCCCTCCATGATCGGCTCCGATTACGTGAAGGAGGTGACAACTCCTCAGCTTTACGAATGGGATCCGGAGGATAAACTAAGCCGCGACTGGACAATCGTGAAAGGTTCAGGCGAGCAATCCGGTGAGGTACTCGAAAGCGGACAGATTCTCAAACCGCTCGCCCCGATTCGCCGCAGAGTGGTTGCCTATGATTACGGAATCAAATTCAACATCCTGCGGCGATTGCGCCAGCACGGATGCAAAGTGACGGTGGTGCCCGCCACCACTTCGGCGGAGAATGTCCTTGCGCTGAAACCGGACGGGGTCTTTCTCTCCAATGGACCCGGGGATCCAGGCGCTTTATCTTATCTGTCCGACGAGCTGAAACACCTCTTTGGCCGCTGTCCGATCTTTGGCATCTGCCTCGGGCACCAATTACTTGGTCTGGCGTACGGGGGCAAAGGATTTAAACTCAAGTTTGGCCATCGCGGAGGGAACCAGCCTGTGAAGGATCTAACCAACGGCCGGGTTTCTATAACTTCGCAGAACCATGGTTTTGCGATCGACGCGGAATCTTTGCCCGCCCAAGTGGAAGTCACTCACATCAATTTGAATGATCAGACCGTGGAGGGGATGCGGCATACGGAATACCCGATCTTTAGCGTCCAATACCATCCGGAAGCCTCTCCCGGGCCTCACGACGCAGATTATTTTTTCGAACAATTTGGTAAGCTGATGGACGACCACCCGCGTCGGCCCGAAAAGCGCTAGTGTACCGTCTCCTAAATCCCTTGGGTTTCGCCACAGGTCAGTTGGCTGTTTTTCAAGGCGCGAGCGACGAGCACCCTGAGAAAGGTGTCAGGAGCCTTGATTTTTTTGGGCAGTGCGCGGAAAGTCACTTGTACTAACCACTAACCGGGAGATTGCAAGTCAAGAGATTGCAAGGATTTAATATGGACGAACAGCAGGACCCAAAAGATGCGGCAAACAGCGCTAAAGATCATGTTCAGGGTGCAGCGGACGATTTCAAGGCAGCGGCAAGCGCTAAAGCGGAAGAAATCCGGCGCGCAGCGGAGCAAAGGGCAGAGGAGCTTCGACACGCCGCAGAAGATAAGGCTCGGGAATTTCGCGGCGCCGCGGAAACTGCTTGGTCTGACGCACAGTCCAAGGCGAAGACATGGCAAGCTGAGAGCGAGACTTACGTTCGCGAGAACCCGACCAAGGCTATCTTCATCGCATTGGGGCTGGGATTTTTGCTTGGTCTGATGTTCCGGAAGTAATTCATGGATCCTGACGCTCCGCTTGGGGTGCAAGCTCCTGAACAATCTACCGGGGATTCAGTTCGAAACTGGATAGCTGCGTTTCTCACGTATCTGGAGCTCAGGCTCCGGCTACTTGGACTTGAAGCGAAGGAAGTCGGACTCCACTTGCTGGTACTAGCATTGCTTCTTGTCGGCGCCCTGGTCTTCTTTGCCGGCTTCCTGGCCATGCTGCTGGTTTTTTTTCTCTTCCTTCTGACCCTTATTTTCCACTGGGCCTGGGGGTGGAGCGCACTTACATGTGCAGGGATCTCTCTTTTGATAGCTGTCGTGGCCGGGGCAATCTTTCGGTTCCGCGTTGTTAAGCCTGTTTTTCCAACCACATTTGCCGAGTTTAAAAGGGACCGTGAATGGCTGACTCACAAGACCAAAGAAGCCGAATAATCGCCGAACTTGCGCGCCAGCGAGCCGCCTTGAGCAACCAGACCCTACTCGTACGGCGCAATCTGGACCTTAAGCGTCGGGTAGCAGAGTCAGTGAGGGGGCATTCCTGGAGCTGGATGAGTTTGGCTGCGATTTTTGGCTGGCTTCTTTCTCGCTTGCCGGCAAGGAAAAAGAAGGTCTACATCCACGTAGCGAACTCCGAGAAATTGAGTCCTCAACCGAAACCCAAAGGGGGGATCATGACTCCAATCTGGAAAGGAATGTGGTCCATCGCCAAGCCCCTGGTCGTGGCCTATTTAACCAAGAAAATCGTCCAAAAGGCAAAGATCCCCGGAGCCAAGTGGCTCTAGTGTCCTGGGCCCCCTGGTAGGACACTGCCCCGCGGACCTGTACTCCTGACTCACGCTCTGCGTCCGAACTTCTTCTCGAGCTCGCCGTAGCTAATCTGAATCATCGTCGGCCTTCCGTGTGGACAGCAATAGGGCAATTCACAGTGCATCAGGTCATGAAGCAACTTTTCCACTTCCGGCGGATGTAATTCATCCTGAGCTCTGATCGCATGTCGGCAGACGGTCCTGGCTATCACGTCTTCGCCCATTCGCAAACGAGAGGTGGTGATCGTCATTGAGCGGAGCTCGTCCACCAGTTGCCTGATCGTAACACTCGGATCATCTGTTCGGAAATACTGTGGGATTCCGTCGATTTTCAACGTGGAATTGCCAAATGGCTCCAAAACGAACCCCATTTTTTGAAGGGTTTGCGCGTTTGTCGCGATCCAATCGTAATCCTTTGGAGTCACGCCGACCGTCAGCGGGATAAGAAGACGCTGCGTGGGCACACCTTCCGATTCCATCTGGCGCCGCAGGTTCTCAAACAGAATTCGCTCATGGGCCGCGTGTTGATCAACCAGGACAAGGCCCTCCTCGTTTTCCATCAGGATATAGAGTTTGCCGAGCACCCCGAGAATCTTGAATTCGCTCGGCCTTTCCGGGCAATAGTTTGGTGTTGCCGGGCCGCCTGCCGCCGCCGCCTGCTCAAGCTTAGGGGACGATGGAGCCTCGAACGGAAGGGGAGCGACATGGCCCGGACTGGAGGAAAAATCTGCCCAATCTCGTCTCAGCGCGAACTGTTCAATCGCTGGAATGAGCAGCGGACCCGGATCAATCACCTGCGGGCGAACTGACATGTTCGGGGTTTCCGGCGTATGGATCGGTTTCTGCAGAGAGTGAGTCCAGCGGCGTCTGTCCGTTTCGAGGGTTTTCCGGATTGTCTCGGCGACACTGTTCCTGACCCTGTCCGGTTCTCGAAACCGTACTTCGCGATTTGCCGGATGGACGTTCACGTCGACTGCCTCCGGATCCATCTCCAGGAATAGAAAGGTGACCGGGTATTGGCCCTTCATGAGCGCAGTATGGTACCCCTCCCGTAACCCGTGTTGAATCGTGATGTTTTCTACGGATCGACCGTTCACAAACAGGATCTGTTCCGCTTTAGTGGACCGGCTCACTCCTACTTTGCCTATGAAACCTGAAACGGTGATCCCGTTGAGAGCCTCAGTCTGGATTTCGAGCAACTGTTCGAACAGCTCTGATCCTCGGAGATCTCTGATCCGGTCGCCAAGCGTCTTCGCCGGCGGCGCCTGGAAGAGGAGGGTTTGATCGCGGATAAAAACGAACCCGACGTTCGGATGACCAATCGCCTGCAGAGTGAGTTGGTGTTGGATGTGACTGGATTCGGTATTCTCGCTCCGGAGAAATTTCCGACGCGCCGGCAGATTGTAAAAGAGGGATCGCACCTCGATTTGCGTGCCGGGGGCTTCCCCAGCCACGCGGACGGAACCTATTTTGCCCCCGTTGACCACAATCTCTGTTCCTTCCAGTGCTTCGTGAAGGCGGGTTGACAACCGAAATCGCGATACACTGGCGATGCTCGGCAGCGCTTCGCCGCGGAATCCCAAGGTGCGGATCCTGGCCAGATCGTGGCCGGATCGGATTTTGCTCGTAGCATGCCGTTCAAGACTCAGCAAAGCATCATCTCGATCCATGCCAAAACCGTCATCGACGACGCGAATCACTGCGGTTCCACCACGCACGACGGCCGCCTCGATTCGACTGGCGCCCGCGTCGATACTGTTTTCGACCAACTCTTTCACCACGGAAGCCGGTCTCTCGATCACTTCTCCGGCAGCGACCTGGTTTGCGACTTCATCCGGCAAAAGCACAATTCGGCCCACGCCGGAGAATACGGCGGAACCTCGAACCTTCAACGTTGAACGTTCAGCGTTCAATGTTGGGCGGTGCAGACAATGAAAAAGCAAGGCGAGACGCCTTGCCTACACAGGTGCGTCGGACGTGGTTGTAAGCGAGGGCGTCCCGCTTTGCCTCTCCGATCCGGCAAAGGAAGGACGCTTGCAGAGGCCAAACGCCAAACGTTTGAGCTTGCGTGAACCCGGTGAACGCTGAATGCTGAACAGCCCGGCCGCGGCGTTGACTTTCTGTCAACCTGTCGCACAATTGAATCACGCAATGATCACTGTCACAGACTCTGCTTTTCGACAACTACACGACCTTATCGCGGAGAACCCGGAGTATCGCGATAAAGGGCTTCGCATTTATGTCGAAACAGGCGGTTGTGCCGGAATGCAATACGGAATGCAGTTCGACCAGGCGAAGCAAGGGGATTACCATATCGAACAAGGTGGAGTTGAGGTGTTGATCGACGCCCATAGCGCTAACTATCTCACCGGGGCCACGATCGATTTTTCAGACGGTTTGACGGGGGCCGGCTTCAAGATCATGAATCCGAATGCTGTCCGCAGCTGTGGATGCGGGAGCTCTTTCGAAGTGCCTCGTGAAGAGTAGGGCATCACTTTCCCCCGCGTTTGACTAGCCGCTGATTCATGAAAACGGTCGAGCTTGGACGATCTGGCAAGAGGTCCCGGCCCCGGCAGCTACCGGAAAACGAGAATTTATTTGGGTGGACTGTTTTTATCCTGTTGCTTTGCGGATTTGCCGTCGCTTGCTGGATCGGCACCTTTTACGTTTTCACTCATCCGGAAGAACCGTTTAATTATCATATCCTGGAGAAGCTTAAGAAGCTTGATCCGCCCAAGCGTTTCGCGTTGACAGCTGCTCCTACGGGCGAATTTATGGGGCCCGATAAACTCCTGGCCAAGTATGGCGCCATGAGCTCATGGCAAATCGATGAGGAAAGCAAGAACTTGCTGCGTTCGTTTCTACGCAATTACGACCATCAGGTTGGGAAGATTCCGTATGTAACCGGGAGATTTACTGTGCTGGACAGTTTCCCTTTAGCACGGACAAACTTTTGCGACTCGGGCGCCGCTGTGATTGCGCAGTCGGTCGATGTCCCGACCATCTATCTTGAGCATCTGTTTCCTGCGGGAGCCGAACAGTTACCTGCCATGCAACGCACCTTGACAACGGGACTCGGAATCGAGCTTCGGCGCTCTTATGATCTGTCGGCAATCATCCACATCGAAAACATTGGAGGGGGCCGGTTGCTTTTTACTTGTATTCCACTCCTGTACGGTCCGTACGGAACCACACAGGGGACCTCCGGTTTCCAGCTTGATCCGCCGAAGTCGGTGAACTTGAAAGCCGGGCTGCCGCTGGTCAGTCTTTCCCAGGTTCGCGACGCCGAACTGCGTCTGGCTCAGTATCGTCGTGCGATGGCGAGCCAGGCGACGGCTTCGGCGCATCCGGCCGTAAAATCGCAGCCTAGTCTGGTCAACGCGGAACCCTCCCTTGCAGCCAGCCCCAGTGCGACAGGGCCGGCCGAAAGTGCCAGAAGCCCGAAACCGGCCGTGCCGGTGGGCAAAACGAATCCGCGGGAAATAGCAGCCGCGAGTCCGTCCATTGCGCCGAAAGCCTTGTCGGTAGCCACCGCAACGCCGACCAAGGTCGCCGAAAGCAGCCAGCCCCTGCAACCGTTTCTTACTGCTTCCCCGACGCCCGCTGCCAGCGGACGAGTGGTGGACCTGTGGCAAACTTACCGACCCGGACAGATGCCGCGTGGTCGTCTGCTCGACGTCGATCAAACAACCGAGCTCGCTGAGAGAGGGATCGGAAACGCCACCATTTACTTGCGCGGCGATTTTATGGTTACGGCGGCACGGGAAAATCGCGCGGTCTTGCGGCCGCGTCAGTCTCTCGCCGACCACGTGTTAAACCGAGGGAATGCGCGCATTATCGTCGAATATCCGCGCGGAATTCCGACCCCTCAAGAGGGTGACACTTTTCAGCGCACTACGGACCGACCGTTCCAAATTGTCGATGTTCGCCGCGGAACAGACGGCCAGGTGAACATCTACGTACGAGAAGTGACCACCCCAGAGTAGGTTTCACGAGCTCACTGAATTCTGACTCCTGAATTCTGAATCAATAAACATCCCGTTTGTACCGTTTCTCTTTTCTGAGCGTTTCGATATAGCCAGCGGCGGCCTCCGCGGACATGCCACCTTCTTTTCCCACAATCTGCTGGAGGGCTACGTCAACGTCCTTCGCCATTCGAGCGGCATCACCGCACACGTAAAAATGAGCTCCTTCCTGTAACCAGGCATACAATTCCCTGGCGTTCTCCAGCAAACGGTGTTGAACATAGATTTTATGAGCCTGATCGCGGGAAAAAGCAGTGTGCAGCCTCGTGAGAACTCCCTGCCTCTGGAGGGACTCGAATTCATCCCGGTAGAAGTAATCGCATCCCGACCGTTGCTCACCAAAAAACAGCCAGTTTTTCCCCTTCGCGCCAATTGCTTTTCTTTCTTGTAAATAGGCGCGGAACGGGGCCACTCCCGTCCCCGGTCCAACCATAATGATCGGTGTATCCGGATCCTCCGGCAGACGAAAGCCTTTGGCGACGTGAACAAACATCGGGATCCGGGTATTCCCGTCGATCCGGTCGGCGAGGTAGGTAGAAGCCACCCCTTCCCGTTTTCGGCCATGACTTTCGTAGCGCACGATCGCCACAATGAGGTGCACCTGCTCGGGAAAGGCCCGAAGGCTGGAGGCGATCGAGTAGAGGCGCGGCTGCAGTTTGCGGAGCTTGCTCACAAATTCTTCGGGACTGAAGCGAACTGAGGGCGCTTCGATCAGAAAATCGACGATTTCCAGGCCCCAGAGATATTGATCGAGCTCTTTCTTTCGCTCGGGCTGCATGAACTCTCGCAACTCCGGGGCCGGCGACCGTTCAACCATTGCTTGCAGAAACTGTTTCGACGGCTGCGTGATCTCGTAATGCACCATCAGAGCTTCACGAAGCGAAAAAGTTTCGCCTTCTTTGTTTTTCACCTTTTCCTCCCCGGACAGGTGCAACGCTTCGAGAAGATCCTGCACGAGTTGAGGATTGTTCCGCGGGTGAATACCCATCGAATCCCCTACCTCATATTGCAAACCGGACCCGGCGAGTGAGAACTCGTAATGCCGGGTTTCCTTCTCTGATCCTTCCGCGGTCAATTTCGTGTGGACGAGAAGTCTCGCTGGAAACGGGTTCTTACGAGAATAGGGAACCGCTAGCGGCAAGGTGGACATAAACCCAAAAAGGATATTGGCGTCGCGGCCCGGTGGTCAAGGGATAGTTCCAGTGGCCGACGCAATGGCACCGACAACCTTCTTTTCAGGCGGCTACCTTGACCAGGGGGTTCAAGAGATCTTCGACACTGACAATGCCGACCGTATTTCCCTGGTCGTCGACGACTGCGGCCAGATTACTGGGGCTTGCACGGAGCCTGCTTAACACTACGGAAGCCTGATCGTCCCGTCGCACAGTCACAATCCGGCGAATATAAGCGCGGACAGTGGAAATGAGCGGCCGATCGACGATCAGATCAAAAACATTCACCATCCCGATGATCTTGCCGCGCGGATTGACCACTGGATAACGGTCAAAGGGCGAGTGACGCGAAAGATCGATGAGCTGTTCGACCGTAGTCTCAGGGCGGATCGTCATAGCATTTTCGATAGGCACCATCACGTCCCGCACCTTGACCGACCGGAAATCGACGACGTTATGAATCATCTGGCGCTCGATGCTGCTCAACATACCCATGCGTTCAATTTCGCTGGTGATGTATTTCAGATCCTCGCGAGCAGCAAATATTTCCCTGGGGCGCTTTAGCCTGAGAAAACTTTTGGCAATGATGGAGCCGACATAAATAGCCGGGGTCAGTATCTTGGCCACGATATCCAGGGGAACGGCCAGAGACGCGAGTTGCTTGTAGGCCACGCGACGGAATATGGCCTGGGGTAATAGTTCGGCGACCAAAAGGAAGACCGGCAAAGCGAGAACGAGGGTCAGGAAATACCCGGCCCAGCTGAAATAGCTGACCAGCGCGTTCACGAGCAGGACGAGCGCGACGATGTTCAGCAAGCTCGTGATCACCAGGGCTGTCACCATCAACCGCGCAGGCTGTTCCAGAAGTTGCTGAAGTTGAACCGCGGCACGATCTTTCTGCCGTGCAAGCCGGCGCAGGCGCAAGCGGTGCAACGAAAGTATGCCCGCCTCGGTCCCGGAGACGAAAAATGAGGCGGCCAGGCACAAACACAGCAAAAACCAGGTCATGCGTCCGTCCTCCCTCGCTAAATCATTTTCTCCACTCCAACCTCAAGCACCCGTTTTCGGCTGCTTTGGCGGATCTCCAGACGCAAGGGAGGGATCTCCAGCCTGGCCCCGGGTTTGGGGACGTAACCGAGTTGATTGAAAATCAGCCCGCCGATCGTATCGAGACCTTCTCGCTTCAGATCGACATCCACCAGTTCGCCCAGATCATCCAGTCGAGCACTGCCGCTCGCCAGCCATTTACCTTTGCTGATCTCTTCTATATAAAGGGCCTCGTCTCCCCGCGGTACCGCATCTCCGATCACCTCTTCAACAATGTCGTTGAAAGTGACCACTCCCTCCGTGCCC
>JAFAKL010000064.1 GCA_019235445.1 Verrucomicrobiota bacterium
TGATCGGGCACCTGTTCGCCAATCGCAAGATTATAGGCGTACTGGATTCCTTCGGGTGCACAGAATGGATAAGTAAAAGTGGCTGCTAACTTGCCGTCCTTGATCGCCTGAAAGGCGTTGTTTTCCCCGTCGATGCCCACAATCGCAATCTCCTTCAGGCGGCCGGCGGCTTCGACCACCTGCATTGCTCCGAGAGCCATTGCGTCGTCGTGCGCATAGATTGCCTGAACTTGTCCAGGTCCGAACCTTTTGAGCGTGTCTTCAACAAACTTCATCGCCGGCTCCCTCAAGTAGTCGCAGAACTGGTCTGCCACCACTCTGATCCTCGGGGCTTCCCTGAGAGCGTCGCGAAAGCCTTCATGGCGATCGGTCGTCGCGGACGCGCCTACGGTGCCCTCAATTTCGATGACGTTTCCTGTGCCGTTCAATTTTTCGATGATGAATTCACCCGCATCAACGCCGATGGGCCTGTTTTGAGCGCCGATCCGACAGGTGACTTTCGTGTTCACCTCCCTGTCAAGCGTAATGACGGGAATGTTCGCCTGCATCACTTGATTCACAATAGAAGTAAGCGGTTCAGCCTGCACCGGGCTGATGATCAGGACCTTGATGCCCTGCGTCATCAGGCTTCTCACATCACTGACCTGCTTGCCAGCCTGGTTCTGGCCATCGGTGACCATTAGCTCCACGTCGGGAAAATGCTCTGCCGCATACTTTTTATTCCCTTCTAGCATGGCGACTCGCCATGTAGAATTCATTGTGGCCTGAGAAAAGCCGATGACGATCTTTTCTGCCGCCGACGCGTTGGACCCAATGCTTACCAGGGAAAGGGCGGCGCAGAAGAAGGCAAAGCCTGCGCGATTTAATTTGAACACGTTTTTCATTTAGCGATTTCGATTGGTTACTCGTAGAGTCGATCATGGGCTAACACAAGGCAAGCCGCGATAGGACCCCATGAGGGGTTCACAGGGCAGGAGGGTCGCAATGAAGATCTACATCTGCTGGTCCGCTCTCAGGCTTACCGGCCACGCCAAGAGCGACACGAGGTCTGTAAAATAAAAGACAAGAACTCGATCGATCGACCTCGAACCAATCTCCAAAACGATTCTGTTCGTGGCTGTTCGTGGCCATTCGTGGCCTATTCAGCGACGAATTGCCTTGAACTCCGAGCAGAACGATACCAATTTCGTTAAAGAGGAGGATGCCTAATCTAGGCATTAGCTCACATGGACACTGTCTCCCCGTTGCGAAAAAAGCTCATCATCTACTTCATCGGCTTCACGGCGGCGCTTGCCGGTCTGCTTTTCGGATTAGACATTGGCGTCATCTCCGGAGCACTGCCTTTTATAAAGAATACATTCAAGCTCTCGATCGAGGCAGAAGGAACTGTTGTTAGCGCCTTGTTGTGGGGAGCGGTAATCGGAACGCTGATCAGCGGAGTACTGTCGAGCAAATTTGGGCGCCGCAAAACGATCCTTATCAGCGCGGTGATCTTTGTCCTTGGTTCGGTCCTCTGCTCGATTGCACAGTCGGAGCTTCTGCTAATCGGCGCGCGCCTGTTCCTCGGTGTCGCAGTGGGCGTGGCGTCGTTCACGGCACCGCTCTATCTCTCTGAAATTTCCCCCCAAAAAGTGCGCGGGTCATTGATTTCGATGTATCAACTAATGATCACCATCGGAATCGTGCTTGCGTTTCTGAGCAATACCTGGCTTGCATCCTATGCGACGTTCGGCGGGGTGACTGGTGGGCACTGGCGCATCATGCTTGGGGTGATTGCGATTCCTGCCGCGATAATGTTCGTGGGCGTGCTCTTCCTGCCCGAAAGCCCGCGCTGGCTGTTCCTAAAAGGTTTTAAAGATCGCGCTGTGGCCGTGTTTGAGGGAATGCATCTTGATAAGGCCGAGATCGCCTCTGAGGTCAAAGAAATCGAGGACAACTTGAAAGTTAAACAAAATGGATTTGAGATGTTCAAGACCAATCCGAACTTCCGGCGCGCCATTGGTCTCGGGATTGGCTTGCAGATTATCCAGCAGCTAACCGGCATCAATGTCGTGATGTATTTCGCGCCGACGATTTTTCGCATTGCGGGCTTCGCAACCACGAATCAGCAAATGTGGGGGACGGTGATCGTCGGTATGATCAACGTGCTGGCGACCTTCATTGCCATCGGGTTTGTGGACAGACTGGGTCGCAAGCCGATCATGTATGCGGGTTTTGTCACCATGGGGCTTGCCATGATTGCTGTCGGAACGCTCTTTAACATTGGGATCGAAAAGCATCCCGGGCTTGGCTATGTCGCTATCTTTGCGTTGCTCATCTTCATTATCGGTTTTGCCATGAGCGCCGGGCCGATCATTTGGGTGATTTGCTCAGAAATCTATCCACTTTCGGGCCGCGATCTGGGAGTGACATTCAGCACCGCGACAAACTGGATCGCCAACGCCATCGTGGGTATGACGTTCCTGCTGCTCCTCGCCGGGTTCGGCAACGGAAATACCTTCCTCCTTTATGGCGGGCTGAACATCCTCTTCATCATTTTCTTTGTGCTCTTCGTTCCGGAGACCAAGGGTGTGTCGCTCGAAAAGATCGAGGCCAATCTTCTGTCGGGGCTTCCTTTGAAGCAAATCGGGCAACCACCGCGCGCCAGCAGCACTGTGGGACTACCGGCCGGTTCCGCTCGCGTGCACTAGTCCTAGTTTATGCCAGCGCAGCCGCTAAGTCTAACAAGCCAGAGCGGCAAAACAGGTTTGTTATGTGCACTCAACCGCGTGAGATTCCCTTATCGGAAGATGACCCCATCCCAGCCCGATTCGGGGGAATGATGTGAAAACGATCCATCTGCCGATACAAGGTCGAGCGGGCGACTCCAAGGGCTTTCGCCGCAAGCCCGATCCGCCAGCCGTTTTCCTCAAGCACGGCTTGCAATCGCGCTCGCTCCGTTTTCGGATCTAGCGATGTATAGACCGCCACTCCGCCGAGCGCTTCGGGCAAATGTTCCGGGAAAATGACGCGATCATCACAAAGGCTTAAAGCGTAACGCAGAACGTGATGCATCTCGCGCAAGTTACCTGGCCAGGCATGCGCCTCCAACACGTTTTTCGCTTCCCGGCTGATAGATGCCTCGATGCCGGTGGTACGAATCTCTTCGTTGAGTACCTCCTCCAGCAGGTCTGGCAGATCGTCTCGGTCTCGCACCGCGGGCAAATAGATCACTACCCCTGAGAGTCGATAGTAGAGATCCTCACGGAATAGGCCTGCATGCACCATTCTGAGCAGGTCGCGGTGTGTGGCGCAGATCACGCGCACATCGACCTTGAGCGGTTTGTCGGCGCCGAGGGGCAAAACTTCGCGCTCGGACAGTACCCGAAGCAAACGGCTCTGGAGGCTGAGCGGCATGTCGCCAATTTCGTCCAGGAACAAGGTGCCACCGTCGGCCATGATCACTTTGCCTTGCATTCCTTTGGTTTTCGCCCCGGTGAAGGCTCCCTCACGATAGCCAAACAGCTCGCTCTCAATCAAAGATTCGGGAATCGCCGCACAATTAAGTGTCACAAAAGGTTTGCCTGCTCTGGGCCCGTCCAGGTGAAGCGCGTGTGCAAATCGCTCTTTGCCGCAGCCGCTTTCGCCGTGCAAGACCAGGGGTAGATCGACGTGAATCAGCCGGGACGCTCGCTGGACTACACGTTTCAGCCCAGAATCGCGCCCGGCGAATTTTTCCAAGTGATTCGCGGCCGGGCCAGACCAGCCACGACTTCGTCCATGAGCGAGTTCAGGTGGGCGGATCTGAAGGTACCAGAGTCCTCCATCGGCCGTTCTCACCCTGGTGAATCTTTCCGAATCTCGACCAGCTGCGGTAGCCACCAATTTCTCCAGCGAGGCATCAAAAACTTTGGCCAAATCTGTTTCAAGTGAGCGGGCACCGAGACGCCCGAGCGCGTCGCGGGTCGAATAGATCACCTTGCCGTTTCCGTCAACCGCCAGCATGCAGTCCGGTTCAAATTCGAGGTATTCCGGAGCTCGCGCCAGGCGCAGCAACAGGTGGTCGCGGGCAACGTCGATGAAGTGTGCCTTCTCGATGAGTTTGGCGGTATCCATTACCATTTGCAAGACGAGCGCCTGACTCTTCTTTTCATCGGGCGAATACAAGGCGGAAGCGTCGGCGACCGCGATCAATTCGCCTTGTGGCGCAAAGATCGGAGCCGCGCTGCAAGTCAGGGTGGTGTTCGGCGCCCGGAAGTGCTCCGTCTTATGGATGGTAATTGGCTGATTATCCTCGATGCAGGTGCCAGGGCCATTAGTGCCCTCTTCCGATTCAGACCAGCAGGAACCTAGGTAAAGCCCGGCGCGCCGGAGTTCGTTTTTATAGGCATCGTTGCCAAAGTACTCCACGGTAATCCCATGTGTATCGGTAAACAGCAAAACGTATCCTGCCTCGCGGACTCGTTCGTACAGTCGCTCCAGAGCCGGCCGTGACAGCGTCAGAAACCGTTCCAGCGGCGTTTGAATCTCGCGCAGCTCGTGCGATGTGAGGATTCGCGGGTCGTCGGCACGCGAAGGATCGAGTCCATAACTTGCCAGCGAACGTCGCCAGGAATCAATAAGACGAGATTTCGGGCCCGTTGCAATCTCGGCATTCCGCACGAGACGCTGTACCTCCTCGGTGTGAGCGAAAACTTCACGGCTGAGCATTGCAGTGGGTACTCGCAGTGGTTGCCACCGTCTTCGCCCCCAGCGGCCGTACCGCGGAATGAGGCGCAAACGTACGCTTGGAGAGAATCAGGAAGCTAGCCCGGCGCTATTCTAGTTGCAGCTCCCAGCGAAACGCAAGGGGATTCGCGCTTTGTTGCAACAGATGTTGCATCAACGGCAGGAAAGCCGCACCAGCGCTCGATCACTGAAGCAGGCGATGTACGAAGCAACCCCGTTTACCTCTTGAGAACTCTGCAAAGCGAGACGCTTTGCCCACGCAGCAAACTGTTGGCACATCCAATGCTATCGTCGTCGCGGACCTAAGCACGAACCGGCCAACCTGTCCGCGCTAGTTCCAACCCGCAGTTTTTCGCCGTCCGTACTCCTTCCGACGGCCCACAACCAATGATGAGGAGAAACCAAATGAAAGCAGCCATTGTTAAATCATTCGATCAACCGCTTGTAATCGAAGACATCCCCAAACCAACACCAGGACCGGGCGAGATCGTCGTTAAAATCGAGACCAGCGGATTATGCCACACCGATATCCACGCGGCTCACGGCGACTGGCCGATTAAACCCAAACTCCCCCTGATCCCGGGTCATGAAGGCGTAGGCATCGTGGAAGAGATCGGGAGCGGAGTGACAGAGGTCAAGGAAGGCGACCGCGTAGGAATTCCGTGGCTGGGCTATGCCTGCGGCTGTTGCGAATACTGCGCGTCCGGATGGGAAACACTATGCGAGAAACAACTCAATACCGGCTACTTTCTTGATGGCGCCTATTCTGAATATGTGAAAGCGAACGCCAGGTATGTCGGACAAGTTCCGCAAGGGGTTGATCCTCTGGATGCGGCACCTCTCACTTGTGCTGGTGTGACGACGTACAAAGCCGTCAGGGTCTCCGGAGCCAAGTCCTCGGACCTCGTTGCGGTCTTCGGCATTGGCGGTCTCGGTCACCTGGCTCTGCAATATGCCCGGATCGCCGGCGCTGAAGTAGTTGCCGTGGATCTGGTTGAGGAAAAGCTGAAGTTGGCGAAAGCACTCGGTGCAACTTACACCGTCAACGCCAAACGATCCGATCCAGTGGAGGAAATTCGAAAACTGGGTGGTGCTGATGCGGCGATTTGTGTGGCGGTTTCCCCCAGGGCATTTGAGCAGGCCTACAAATCCCTCCGCCGCGGCGGTACGCTGGTCTTTGTGGCCTTACCTGCCGATAATACCGTACAATTGCCCATATTTGAAACCGTCTTGAACGGCGTAACGGTCAAGGGTTCGATTGTTGGGAATCGCGTTGATCTGGCCGAGACGTTTGAACTGCATGCCGCCGGCAGAACAAAAGTGGAGCGAGAGGTGCGTAAACTCGAAGAAGTTAACGAGGCTTTCGAAGAGGTTGAGAGCGGGAAAGCGCGGGCCCGACTTGTCTTCGATCTTCGCTAAACGACCCATCCTTTCACTCTTCCACTTCACAAAACAGAAAAAGAGTATCGACTAATAAAAAAGGAATATTGGAATATGCCAACCGAAACATTGATAGCACCAACAGCAACATCAGAAGGGATTAAGCCAGAAATCCGCGAGTTTGTAGGTACCCATCGACGCATGTTAATCGACGGACAATGGGTTAATGCTAAATCGGGCGATAGTTTCCGCGTTTATAATCCGGCCACCGGGGAAGTATTGGGAAATGTCGCAGCCGGCGATTCCGCCGATGTAGATCTTGCGGTAAAGGCGGCCCGGCGGGCTTTTGAACATGGGCCCTGGTCGCGCATGACCCATGGGGAGCGAGGCAAGTTGATCTGGAAGCTGGCGGATCTGATCGAGGAAAACCTCGAAGAGTTCGCTCAGATCGAGTCATTGGACAATGGAAAGCCGCTCGCTGTGGCCCGGGTTGCGGACATTCCCCTGGCGATCGATAACTTCCGCTACATGTCAGGTTGGGCGACCAAAATCGAAGGTCAGACAGTTTCGCTGAGCAATCTCGGGCAGGACTTTTTTGCGTACACTCTGCGCGAACCGGTGGGAGTAGTCGGCCAGATCATTCCATGGAATTTTCCATTGTTGATGGCGGCCTGGAAACTCGGACCTGCCCTGACGGCAGGTTGTACCGTAGTGCTTAAGCCCGCCGAACAAACGCCGCTCTCGGCGCTGCGACTCGGCGAATTAATAGAGAAAGCCGGTTTTCCTCCGGGAGTGGTCAACGTTGTGACAGGATACGGAGAAACCGCTGGTGCCGCCTTGGCGGCTCATCCGGATGTTGACAAAGTGGCGTTCACCGGTTCAACCGAAGTTGGCAAGCTGATCGTCCACGCCGCGGCTGGCAACCTCAAAAAGGTTTCGCTCGAACTTGGTGGTAAATCGCCCAACATCGTATTCGCAGACGCCGACATGGAGATGGCAATTCAAGGGGCAACGAACGCGATTTATTTTAACCACGGCCAATGCTGTTGTGCGGGCTCACGACTCTATGTCGAGGAAAAGATTTTCGACAAAGTCGTCGAAGGCGTAGGGGAAAAGACCAAAAATATCAAGGTAGCCGAAGGCTTCGATCCTCAATGCGGGATGGGCCCCCTCGTTTCGGATGAACAACTCGAGCGGGTTCTGGGTTTCATTGAGTCGGGCGAAAAGGAAGGGGCCAAGACGGTAATCGGCGGTCATCGGCTAGGTGACCGCGGATATTTCGTAGAGCCAACACTTTTGACGAACGTTCGGACGGGTATGAAGGTTGTCGAAGAAGAAATCTTCGGGCCGGTGGTTTGCGCGATGCCTTTCAAGGACATCGACCAAGTTGCTACCCAGATGAACCGGACAGCTTATGGCTTGGCCGGTGGCATCTGGACCAAAGACGTCAGCAAAGCGCATCGTATGGCCCGGGCCATGAAGGCCGGCACCGTGTGGATCAATTGTTACAACGTCTTTGACGCGGCTTTGCCATTCGGCGGGTATAAACAGTCCGGCTGGGGCCGCGAGATGGGTCGCGAGGTCTTCGAGTTATACACCCAGGTGAAATCCGTTTGCCTGAAAATATAAGAGTCGTAAAGGTTTTTCTACTGGGCGCGTTTCCAGACCAGCTGAGCGGCTCCCTGACGGGACGGAGTAGGATTCGTCCAGCTGAGTTGGTCCTCGGAAAGTTTGAAAGGTCGTTTATGATCGACTCCCTTCCAGTTTGGGAACGTACTGCCCTCAATGTGAAGGGTAATGACCTTATCTGTCTCGCTCACCGAGTACGTACCGAAGATGGCAATGCTGCCCTGCACGATGGTCTTGTTTTCCTCCGCGGTTCCTTCCTCGCGATTGTCATAGGCGAATTTTGGGAGAT
>JAFAKL010000077.1 GCA_019235445.1 Verrucomicrobiota bacterium
TGCGTTAAAAAGCCTCTCAGCAAATCCAAGGCCCGCATGGTTGCGGGGACGAAAGAGGGGGCCTCCAACCGCTCCGTGTAATGCTCGTTATGATCGAGAAGGAAGCTCTTCACGTCGAGTATCCCTAAGATTTCGTCCGGGCTTTCCCCGTAAACGAGAACTCTGCCGTGACGCTTCAAGGGGACCTGCGCAATGACTTCCTCGTTGGAAAGCGTATCGGGAATCGTAAAAGCATCCACGCGCGGGGTCATGCAATCTTTCACCGTTTTGTCGCCCAATTTGATGATCTCCTGGATCATTTCTCTTTCACCGGCGCTGAGTTCGCCTTCTTCCACCCCCAGTTCCACCAATGTCTCCAGCTCCTCGTCGTTGAGATGATCTCGCGGAAAAGGCCTCTCCTTCGCGAAAAGGTCGGCAGTTTTTTCGGCGAGTTCCTGCATTGATCGCGAAAATGGCTCCGCAATCGGCATCAGCAAGGTGAGGATTCGCAGGGCGCTTTTCGAGAATCGAAACGGATCCGCCAACGCAAGTACCCTAGGCAACAGATCACAAACAAAAACAATCAGTCCGAAGATCACCAGGGTCTTAATCCAATTCGGTACAGGCGCCGGAATTTCATTTACGAAAATGAGCGTCAGAATGATCAGCGGGATGTTGACCAGCGTGTCAGTCAGAAGAATAACGCTGAGAACACTACTCGAGTTCACCATCAGTTTCTCAAACTGGTCCGCCGCGGCGGGTTCGCGCTCCCTCCAGCGGCGCAGTTGAAATCCGTTGATCGAAAAGAGGGCCGTTTCCATGCCGGAAAAAAAAGCGGAGACACCGGCCAGCAAGCCAAGTACTACACAGGTCAAAACAGCGACTGGAATCGACATTATTTGCCTTGATCCGCACGCAGCGGATTTCCCCATTGCTCGGAATTCTCTTTGCGATCAGCGGGCTGACAAGCAAATTCAAGGAAGCAGGAATGAAAAAAGGTCAAAGAATTGAGGCGTTTGTGGCGTCCCTGAACACTGGATCGACGCATGATCCGCGTTATCAGGGCTACTTCCTATGCTTCAACCAACAGCAATATTACGAAGCGCATGACGTCCTGGAACACCTCTGGCTGGAGGAAAAGGGCCCGTCTCATCAATTCTTCAAGGGCCTCATCCAGTTGGCAGGGGCTTATGTGCACTTGCAAAAGCAATACGAGCGCCCGGAGCATGCAACGGACGGGCGCCGGCTTCGTCCGGCTTGGAGATTGTTCAGGCTCGCGCAAACGAATTTGGGCCCTTTCTTTCCCACCTTCCGGGATCTGGATGTGCGCACGGTCCTCGAACTCTGCTCCAAGAACATGCTTGCGATCGAGCAATCGGATTTTCAGATAAATCCTTGGAGCCCGGCGGCAGCACCGATCCTCGGTTTAGGCGTGGAGGGAAGATCGAACCTTGGGTGACTTCTCGATTGCCTTGACAAGGAACCGAAATAGACTGAGCGCGAGTTTTGGGACAAACATGCGGAACCTTGTTAGAGCTATTTTGCTGGCGGCGACCGTTCTCGGATTTACTTCTGGAGCGGAAGCGCAAATAGCGGCAGCCTATGCCGTTGCCGATCAGACGACAGGCTATGTTCTCGAGTCCTACAAGGGCGAAGAGAAACGTCCGGTCGCGAGTCTTACCAAAATCGCGACGGGGAAAGTCGTTCTTGATTGGGCCTCCAAGACTAGCACAGACCTCGCAGAACAGGTAGTCATACCGCCGCAGGCGTTGGAAGAATCTGGCGGCGTGAACCCCATGGGGCTGCAGCTAAACGACCTGATGAGCTACCGGGATCTGCTTTACGCCGCGCTTATGCAATCCGACAACACTGCGGCGACGACGCTGGCGTATTATGTTGGGGCGGCGCTCCGGCCCGCGGGGGGCGACCGCATGCGCGAACTCGGCGCAGTGGAGGTGTTCGTCTCCCAAATGAATGCTTTGGCCAGGCAATTGGGAATGGAACGAACACTTTTCGTCAACCCGCACGGGCTTGAACCACGCAGGGGACTTCAACCCTACTCGACAGCGATTGATCTGACGAAATTAACCGCCTATGCGATGAAAGACCCCGCTTTCCGCTTTTACGTCTCACAAAAGGAACGAAAAGTCTCTTTCAATCGCGGCGGCCAGGTCTTCCAGTATCTCCTGCGAAACACCAATGAGCTGATCGGTACGGAGGGCATCGATGGCGTGAAGACCGGCAGAACTGCCAAAGCCGGCGAATGTATCATCATTTCCTCCCAACGCGAACCGGAGGTCACCCAGCAGGGTAGCAAGACGCTTGTCACCCCGAGGCGGCTGACAGTAGTGGTCCTCGGAGCGGCAGACCGTATCGCGGCTGCGACCCAGTTGCTGAGCCAAGGCTGGGCACGTTACGATCAGTGGGCTGCAGCCGGGCGTCCGATGGGAAACCAAGCTGTTGAGAGGTAGTACCGGCGCGGACATGGACATTTATCGGATTGTCCCGATCTCCGTTGCGGTTCACCGCCTGAGGCCCGTCGATCCGGCCGATTCAATGGTCGAGACTGCCCGGGGGAGATCGAAGTCAACTTCAGAGATTGAAGAACCGAAACTCAGGCCGCAGATTGCGCCTTATGGATCCTTTGCTTGAACTGCTCCATCAAAACGCCACCATCGCAAGAGGCGACCTGGCGAAAATGCTGAATTTGTCAGTCGATGAAATTGATCAGCGGATCCGCCGCTACGAACAGGACCAGGTGATTCTCGGTTATCAGGCCGTCGTCGATCCGGAAAAGATCGACGCCGACGCGGTGACCGCGTTTATCGAAGTCAGCATCACCCCTGAAAGAGGAGGCGGGTTCGATCGGCTGGCAGAACGGATAGCGCGCTTTGACGAAGTCAAAAGTTGCTGGTTGATGAGCGGGGGATACGATTTAGCGATCCTGGTCGAGGGCAACAACCTTCGCGAGATCGCCCGGTTTGTCTCTGAGAAATTGAGCACGGTGGAAGGCGTGGTCTCTACCGCGACGCGCTTTCGCCTGAAAACCTACAAACAAAATGGAATGCTGTTGAGCCAACCCGCTAACGCCGAAAGGCTGCCAGTCACACCCTAAACGGTTTTAAACCAGTGCCGGACCAACTGAGAGCGACGGAATCGTGAAGGAACGTTAGCTTGATCGACCTCTAACTTGTTTCCTTGGTTATCTTCTGTTCAAATCCTCTTCTTCTTTTCTCCTTGTTTCGCCCATCTTCGTTCCATGGATTTTTCACGATACATTGCTGACCGTGTGCTCGAGATTCCTCGTTCAGGGATCAGGGATTTTTTCGAAGTGGTTCAAACCATGACGGATGTCATCTCTCTGGGCATCGGCGAACCGGATTATGTCACTCCTTGGCGAATTCGGGAGGCTGCCATCTTTGCCATGGAAAAGGGGAAAACTGGATATACGTCGAACCTGGGAACGCCAAAGCTAAGACAAGCAATTGCGAAGTACATCGAGCGACGATGCGACATCAGCTATGATCCGAGGACTGAGATACTGGTAAGCGTTGGCGTTTCGGAAGCGCTCGACCTGGCGCTGCGCGCATTGCTCGATCCCGGAGACGAAGTGATCTACCATGAACCGAGCTACGTTTCGTACAATCCAAGCGTTTCACTCTGCTACGGCAAGCCGGTGCCAGTTTCGACCTCCGCAGACCAGGAGTTTCGCGTTTTGGCGGAAGACATCGAGCGAGTGGTCACTCCCCGGTCCAAAGCGTTACTGCTCAATTTTCCGACCAATCCGACCGGAGGAACCATCCACGCGACCGATCTCAAGCCGATTGCCGATCTCTGCCGCCGACACGATCTCATCGTGCTTTCCGACGAGATCTACTCTGAACTGGTATACGACGGCGCCGAGCACACTTCCATTGCTTCGCTCCCAGGGATGAAAGAACGCACTGTTCTCTTGAACGGATGCTCCAAATCCTACGCGATGACCGGATTTCGCGTGGGATATGCCTGTGCGCCGGGACCGATCATCGAGGCGATGATGAAAATCCATCAGTACGCCATCATGTGTGCGTCGAATATGTCGCAGGAGGCGGCCATTGAAGCGCTCGAAAACTGTCGAAATGAAGTTGTTGCCATGCGCAACGACTACGAACGCCGTCGAAATTTCGTCGTCAATCGATTGAACGAAATCGGCCTTCCCTGTCACTCGCCGAGAGGAACCTTCTACGCGTTCCCAAACATCACTCCGACTGGTCTCCAGAGCAAAGATTTCTCCCTGCGATTGCTGAAATCCGAAAAAGTGGCAGTTGTTCCTGGCAGCGCGTTCGGAAATCCCGGCGAAGGATATGTGCGCTGCTGTTTCGCCACCGGGATGGACAAGCTCAAAGAGGCCATGGACCGAGTCGAAGAATTTGTGGGAAAGCATGCGCAATCATGAACCAAACGATCACGAAGGCCGTCGTTCTCGCAGCGGGACGGGGGACGCGGATGCGGGAACTGACGCAATCGAGGCCGAAACCGATGATCGAAATCTGCGGAAAACCGGTTCTCTCCTACATCCTCGGGGGCTTACGCCAAGCCGGAATGCGGCAAATACTTATTGTGGTCGGGTATAGAAAAGAAGTTGTGGTGGACCATTTTGGGGATGGTTCGGCCTTCGGCATTCAAATCGTCTATCGGGAGCAAATCAGTCAAGATGGCACCGGCAAGGTGGTGGAACTCGCCCGGGAATTTTGCGGCTGCGACCCATTTATTCTCAGCTACGGAGATATCCTGGTGGAACCCCCCAGCTATCGCCTCCTGACCCAGTTCGACCAGGCCGACCTGGTGCTGGCCGTACGTCATACCCAAGACACTTCCAAAGGCGGCGCCGTATACCTCAACGAAAAATTCGAAGTCATTGATCTTCGCGAAAAGCAACTTCCCGCGGAATCGGGCACGCCTTGGTATAACGCAGGGGTTTACGCGTTCAGATCGACCATTTTCCCCTATATTGTCTCCCTGCAGAAGTCGCCTCGAGGGGAATACGAATTGACAGACGCGATCCGCGCAATGGCCCGGGACGGCAAAAAAGTGAAAGCGGTCGAAATCAAAGGCTACTGGGCAGATGTCCGGGATCCAGAAACGGTTTCCGCGCTCAAAGTGAATCCGCCGGTTTATAACTGAGAGAGAACCACGATTTCCCGTTGTTCGCGCCACGATTCCAAATATTTTCAGAGCACCAACGTTATGCGGATTGGTTTCGCTCAGATCAATACAACCGTCGGCGAGATCCGTGGCAACCGGGAGCGCATCTTCTCGGCTTACGAAAAGGCCGTTTCGCTGGGAGCCGACCTGGTCTTGACTCCCGAGCTGGCCCTGACAGGGTACCCTCCCCAGGATCTAGTATTCAAATCGCGATTCGTTCCAGAGACGCTTGAGGCACTGGAGCAAATGGGCGCTGCCGTCGGCAGTGTTCCTCTGCTGGTCGGTTATGTCGATTTCAATCCCGGGAAGACCGGCAAACCGTTCGTCAATGCGTGTGCGGTGTTGGCGAAAAAGGAGCCGGTGCGGAAAATCTTTAAAACACTGTTGCCCACCTACGACGTGTTTGATGAGGCTCGTTATTTTGATCCTGCTCCCGATCAGACGCCGGTCGAGCTCCTGGGCACAAAGATTGGTATCACCATCTGTGAAGACATCTGGACTGACAAGTATTTAAAGCGGGATCTGTATCATCAGGATCCGATTTCCGCTCTCATCGCGAAAGGCGCTCGCGCCATTGTAAACCTGAGCTCCTCCCCTTTTAGCGTCGGTAAGCCGGCTCTTCGGCGCGAAATGGTCAGCGAGTTGGCCGTGTTCTACCGCGTGCCCTTTTACTACTGCAACGCGATCGGTGGAAACGACGAATTGATCTTCGACGGGAACTCGTTCGCGGTTAATGCCTCGGGATCTACTTTTTTTCAGATGCCAGGCTTTCGTGAGGAGGTTGGAGTCGCACTTTCTTCCGCTGAATCTATTCTTTTGGAGGAGCTATCGCCGGAACACGAAGTCTACGAGGCGCTCGTCCTGGGGGTCCGGGATTACTTTTTGAAGTGCGGTTTCAAATCCGCGGTGCTCGGCTTGAGCGGCGGCATCGATTCGGCAGTAACTGCAGCCATCGCCGTAACAGCTCTAGGGAGGGAGAACGTCATTGGCGTCTCAATGCCGAGCAGTTATTCCTCCCAAGGCAGCCTCGACGACGCAGCCATGCTTGTGAAAAACCTCGGAATTGTGGGGCACGTCATTCCGATCAAAGAGCCATTCGAGATGCTTAAAAAACAGTTCAAGAAAATCTTCGCCGGAAAAAGCGAGGATACGACCGAAGAAAATATGCAGTCTCGGCTGCGGGGACTGATTCTGATGTCGATGTCGAACAAGTTTGGCCACCTGCTTTTGACGACCGGAAACAAGAGCGAATTGGCGGTCGGGTACTGCACGATCTATGGCGACATGTGCGGCGGACTCGCGGTCATAAGCGATGTGCCAAAAACGATGATTTATAAATTGGCGAACTGGATCAATCGGAAGGGCGAGGTCATCCCAAGGAACTCCATTACAAAGCCTCCCAGCGCTGAACTAAAACCGGATCAGAAGGATCAGGATACGTTGCCGCCCTATGAAGTGCTGGACGAAATCCTGAAGATGTATGTCGAGCAACAACTGAGTCCCGAGGATATCGCAGCCCTGGGATTTGATCCCGAAACCGTTCGGTGGATCCAGCGCAAGGTCGATATGAACGAATACAAGAGGCGCCAGGCTGCTCCCGGCCTTCGTGTCACGAGCCTGGCTTTTGGCATGGGCTGGCGAATGCCCATCGCGCAGCGTTACCTCCGGTGAGCTTCTTCTGGACGGCAAAGAAAATCTCATTTCAAGCCTCAGCCGAAACGTGCAGTATGCTCCGCGTGTTATCAGTGAATTTGCGGTTCAGAGTTCTTCCCCAGCCTGCGGAGTATGCATAAGCGATTTGTTCTCCAAGAATCAGACAACAAGCGCGCAATTACCAACTACCTGGCCTCGCGGCAAAGAATGGTGGACGGGGCGCTGCAAGCCTATCTCCCCAAGCCGAGCATTAAACCAAAGACGATCCATAAGGCGATGCGCTACAGCGTGTTCGCCGGGGGCAAACGGCTCCGGCCGATCCTCTGTTTAGCCGCCGCGGAATGTTGCGGTGGCGAACTGTCAGCGGCTCTCCCGCTGGCGTGTGCCGTCGAATGTGTTCACACCTACTCTCTCATTCATGACGACCTGCCGTGCATGGACGACGATGATCTCCGCCGAGGCATGCCCACCTCCCACAAAGTGTTTGGAGAAGCGATCGCTGTCCTGGCCGGAGACGCCCTCCTAACCTTCGCTTTTGAGCTGGCTGCGCAAGTCCCTGCCTGGCCGCGTTATTCTCTGAACGATATCATCAGGGAGTTGGCGATCGCTTCCGGAAGCCGGAACCTTATTGCCGGACAAGTAGCAGATCTTGAAGGCGAAGGGAAAAGGGTTTCCCTCCCTGCTTTGAGATTTATCCACCAATCAAAGACCGCTGCATTATTGCGCACCTCCATCCGACTCGGCGCAATGAGCGCCAATGCTGCCCCGGCCCGCCTGCAAACCTTGTCGGAGTTCGGAATGTCCCTTGGCCTCGCCTTCCAGGTGATCGACGATATCCTCGATGTGACTCAAAGCTCTGAAACCTTGGGCAAAAGTGCTGGAAAAGATCTCGTTTCCGAGAAAGCAACGTATCCCTCAGTAATCGGATTGGATCAGTCGCGCAAAGTAGCGAAAAGATTGACGGAAGAGGCGCACCGTTCGCTCAATCCCTTCGTGAGCAAAGCCGGGATCCTCCACCAGCTCGCCGACTACTTACTGGACAGAGAATATTAGCCGGTATTGCCCAAACGGCCAAAAAACCATTTGTCAGGCCAAGTTCGCTATGGCAGCTTCACCGTCTTTCCATTTCCTATTAGACACTGACCATGGCGTACGCGATAATTCGATCCGGAGGCAAGCAGTACCGGGTAAGCCCCGGGCAGACCATAACGGTTGAAAAGCTCGCGGCCGAGCGCGGAGAAAAAGTAACTTTTGAGGAGGTCGTGTTGCTTGCTGAAGACTCAAAGGTGACCGCAGGCGATCCGATGGTGTCCGGAGTCACAGTGCTGGGCGAAGTCATTGAACAGTTCAAGGACAAGAAAGTGATCGCATTCAAGTACAGACGCCGAAAAGGATATCACCGGACGGTGGGTCACAGACGCTTGCTCACCCGGGTGAAGATTGAAGCGATTGGCCAATAATAATCCTCTGGTAAAGCTGGAGTTCTGAAACATGGCGCACAAAAAAGGTCAAGGCAGCGTTAAGAACGGGCGAGACAGTGTCAGCAAACGACTAGGTGTGAAGAAATTCGGGAGCGAGCAGGTGGTGGCTGGAAATATCATCGTCCGGCAGCGTGGAACAAAATTTTTGCCCGGCAAAAATGTTGGACTAGGCCGCGACTACACCATCTTTGCGTTGGTCGATGGCAATGTGCGTTTCGATCGCGGCGGCCGCCGCGTCAACGTAGATCCGGCAGTCGTGAAATAGCGCTCGGCGTGAAGTACCGGACGTTTATCCTTTTCGGTCCTCCCGGCAGCGGCAAAGGAACTCAGGGCAAAACGCTCGGCACGATTCCGCGCTTTTATCATTGCCCGTGCGGCGACGTGTTCCGGTCAATTGATACCCGGACAAAAGTAGGAAAAGCTTTTCTGGACTACTCCAGCAAAGGCCAGCTTGTCCCGGACGATATCACGGTCGAATTGTGGAAAGAGGCTATCGATTCCGCAGTCGACGCTCACAAATTCAAGCCCGACATCGACATTCTGGTTCTCGACGGCATCCCGCGAAACGTCAGTCAGGCCAAGATCATGCGTGACCTGATCGATGTGGAAAAAGTT
>JAFAKL010000079.1 GCA_019235445.1 Verrucomicrobiota bacterium
GGTTAAGACAGCCCAGCTCGGATGCTCCAGACGTAACAAGAGCGCCCAGTACAATGCGAGCAAAGCCCCCAGACCGAGTTTGATGCCGTACCGTACTCTCAGGTCACCGAGCGCACCCTGGAGCGGCCACCGCCACTTCGGGACAACTGTAACGGCTTCTGTTCGAGCAACCATCCTCGGATGGAGACTACACTAGACCTTGGTTAAACTCCAACCAAGGTACCAAAACTCTCACAGGATCGTGTCAGGATTTTGATTTCGCTAATGGAATTCGAGGTAAGGTAAACACGCACCCTGAACACTCGCCCTTGCATGGACAGTGATCTGCATCAAAACTGCGTCCATGCTGATCGTTCATGTCCACGTTCACGTGAATCCCGAATCCGTGGCGGCTTTCATTGAAGCTACCATTGAGAATGCGCAAAACAGCATCCGGGAACCAGGGATAGCCAGATTCGACGTGATGCAGCAGAGAGACGATCCGACCCGGTTCGTTCTGGTCGAGGTCTATCGCGATGAAAAGGCAACCGAGGCGCATAGACAAACCGCCCACTATGTAAAATGGCGTGAAGCGGTCGCTTCCATGATGAGTGAGCCGCGTACCAGAGAAACCTTCTCCAACCTGTTTCCCGAAGACAAGGAGTGGTAAAAATGCGATTCGAGTTCGCGACTTCAGGCCGGATCATTTTTGGAGCGGGCGCATACGAAGATTTCGGTTCGATGGCCGGACAACTCGGCCGGCGGGCGCTGGTAGTTCGCGGGAGCAGTCACGACAGAGTTAAGCCTTTGCTGGCGATGCTCGACACTGCGAACACGGAGTATACCAGCTTCGAGGTTCGCGGCGAACCGGCGGTCTCACAAATTGCCGATGGAGTAAAGCAGGCGCGCGAAGCGGGATCCGATCTGATCATAGGTATTGGCGGGGGGAGCGTCATTGATTCGGCGAAAGCGATCGCGGGCCTGGTGACGAATCCGGGTACGATCTCCGACTATTTGGAAGTCATCGGAAAAGGGAGACAACTCTCGATTCCGGCTCTACCTTGCGTCGCAATTCCCACCACAGCCGGGACCGGAGCGGAAGTCACCCGGAATTCCGTCCTGGCGTCGCCGGAAGATCGGGTCAAAGTCAGTTTGCGAAGCCAGTTTCTTTTGCCTCGTTTGGCGGTCGTCGATCCGAAGCTCACCTGCGATTTACCCTCCTCCGTGACGGCCTCCAGTGGGCTCGATGCGCTGACCCAGCTCATCGAGCCTTTCGTCTCCATCCGTGCCAATCCGGTCACTGACGGATTCTGTACCGAAGGGATGCGCCGGGCGGCTCGTTCATTGCGCACTGCCTGTGAGCAGGGTCAGGACCTCGCCGCCCGCGAAGACATGGCTTTGGCAAGTCTGCTTGGGGGACTTTCCCTCGCTAACGCAGGCCTCGGGGCCGTCCACGGGTTTGCGTCGCCGATCGGCGGGATGTTTCACGCCGCCCACGGAGCGGTTTGCGCAGCGCTCCTCCCGCACGTGATGAGTGTCAATCTGCGCGCCTTGCGTGAACGATTCCCGGAAAGTGATTCTTTGTCTCGTTACGGCTCGGTCGCGAAAATTCTGACTCGATCCGAAGATGCGACTGCGATGGACGGGATCAACTGGGTGACTGATTTATGCAAAACACTGCGAATCCCAGGTCTGCGGGCTTACGGTGTTACAGCCGACGACAGCCCAGTGCTGGTGCAAGAGGCGGCCAAAGCCAGCAGCATGAAAGCGAATCCGATTGTTCTCACCAAAGACGAATTGACGGAGGTGTTGCAAGCGGCTTTATGAGCCTGATTCTGCGGCCAAAGCAGGCCGCAGAATCCAGTAGGCCGAGAGGCAGGACCAAAGACGACGATTGTGCTGCCTCGCCTCGATGCTTATTGATAGGCCGGGTTCGCCCGGAAGGCGGGATCGTTGATGTCGTATTTGAAAGCGTGCGCGGCCCGCTTTGCCATGTAATCGTCGAGAATCCACGGGATCATCTTAGATTTATCGAGATTGTCCTTCTCGAAGGGCTTGAATGCGACGAAAACAGCCTTCTTATACGGCTTTCCGTCGAAGTTAGCCGAAACCTGCTGAAACGCGATATCCGCTTCGAGCGTCGGGCACTGATTCACGTCCATGGTTACCAAACCTTTCTCAACCCAGTCCCAGGATTTCTCTTTGCCGTTGCTAGAGCCGAGCCAGTATTTGCCCGGGTCAATGCCAGCCTCCTGCATCGCCTGGAGCGCGCCGGTCATCATTTCATCATTCTGAACATAGGCACCGTCAAATCCATCTGGTCCCAAGGACGTGATGGCATCCTGCATCACTTTTTTGGCGGGATCCGCGAACCAGCCGCCGGAGCCCCAGAACACAACCTGAAGGTCTTTGCCGCCCGCACCTCTTTGACCGACACTATCAAGAAGATTGCCGATATCCTTCCCCGCCTTTTTGTATCCTTGCAGGAATCCTTGAGTCTGGCCTGCTGCGGTGCCCTGGCCAAGCTTTCCTTCGATCATAATCAACTTTTTGGTATTATGCTTCATCGCCGATTGCGCGGCGAGTTCTCCATCATACACCCAATCGAATCCGGCGAAGCCGGCGAGCCCGGGTTCGTTCGGTGGATTATGCGTGAGATGAAACTCAGGGATACCCGCCGCATGGGCTCTTTTTAGACACTCTGAAGTGGTTTCAGGCGAATTCTGAACGACCACGAGCGCATCCACCTTCTGAGTGATAAAATTTTCGACGGCGTCAATCTGTTCGGGAGCGGTTCCCTGACCCACGACATCCAGCACCTGCCAACCCGCATTGGTTGCCAGGGCTTTGAATACCTGGAAGCCTGCCTTGTAGTAGTCATCCGAGGCGTCCATGTAATAACCAATGACTTTCGCCTTGCCTCCCGAGGCTGCTTGCGCGTGGCTGCCCGGGAAACTCACAGCCCCCATCAATGCAAAACCTAACAACAGTAATTTGAGACGTTTCATTTGCTTCTCCTTTGAACTTTTTTATCCATTTTTTAATCTTGTTGGTTGTCTGTTCTTGTTAATTTCGCCCATCATCCTTCTTTCACCACCCGTTGTGCTGCGCGCCAGCGCAGCTCCTTCCTTCGTGCCATGAATTCGGAAACTTTGGCAGAAATGTCGCCCGCCGTTACCGCGATGATGACGACCAGACCCTTGGCGACAAACTGCACTTCCGAAGGCAGTCGGAGCATGTTCATTGCGTTACCGATAGATCCCAGGAAGAAAACGCCAATCAGTGTGCCCACAATAGTACCCTTTCCGCCTTTCAACGCCGTTCCACCTATCACCACCATAGCAATGCTGTCGATCTCGAGACCCTGCCCCAGCGTGATGATACCGGTGTTGACTCGCGAAAGAAGCATGACGGCCCCAATTCCGACCAGAAATCCCATGATCACATAGACCGACAACCTCATGTTCGCGACATTGACGCCGGCCAGATACGCCGCGTTAGGGTTAGTACCCACCGCATAGATCCTTCGACCATACTTTGTATAGTTCAGCAGCAATCCCGCCAGGAGCGCGATCAGAAAGAAAATCAGGACATAAGGCGGAATAATCAGGTTGAGACCACTGACAGGATCTTTCGCACCCTGAATTAAATTGAACTTAAAAAAGTCCAGTTCCCCCTTCATGATCACCTCACGCGAATTGGAGAGCAGGAGCGCTATTCCCTGGAAGGAAATCATACCGCCGAGCGTGATAATGAAGGGCTCCACTTTCGTGCGGGAAATGATATAACCCATCAAGGTCTCGAGCGCCACGGCGGACAAGATTCCAAGCAGAATGGAAGGGACAACCCCAAAGTGCCACTTTGATATTCCCGTAGAGGTCACGATAGACACGAGCGAAGCTAACATTCCGACCGAGAGATCGATCCCCCCAGAAATCATGACAATCGTCATCCCCACGGCAATGATTCCCGGTACACCCACTTGCTGGAGTATATTCAGCATGTTGACCGGGCTGATGAAGGTCGGATATCGGTGTCCGCCCGTCATAATCAGTTGCAGAATAACGATGACTATAACAAAGCCGATAAAGATAGACAACACCGTCAAATTCTCGTATCGCTTAAAGATAGATTCCCGAACGGTTTGTTTCCGCTCAGGAGCAATCGTCTCGGTAATCATATTTCTTTGTCCCCAATCGAATAAGTCAGGATATTTTCTTCCGAAACTTCATCACTGGTGAGCTCGACCATCTTTTCCCCGTTCTTCATCACGATGACCCTGTCACTCATTGAGATGACTTCCGGCATGTCGGAGGAGACCATAATAATCGCCTTACCCTGCTTCAACAAATCAACCATCACCTTATAGATCTCCTGTTTTGAACCGACGTCGATGCCGATCGTGGGCTCATCAAAAATGAAAATCTCTCCGTTCGTGTTGAACCATTTTGCTAGCACTACCTTTTGCTGGTTGCCGCCGGAGAGATTGAGGACACGCGTCCGGGAATCATTCGTCCGGATGTTGAGCAGCTTGACAAACTTTTCACCCGTCCGGGAATCATCGGTCTGCCGAACAACGAAATTCCTGGTGTTGATCAGGTTCGCGATCGTCACGTTTTGCGCGATGGTCTGAGGGAGAAAGAGCCCGGTGTTCTGCCGGTCTTCCGTGATGAAGCACATCTTGTTTTTGATCGACGCTCTTGGACTTGAATGCTTGACTA
>JAFAKL010000091.1 GCA_019235445.1 Verrucomicrobiota bacterium
CATTGACGACGCCCGGGGCAACCTGGAGATCCAGGACCGAGCCATTCCTCAGGTAAGCGCGACCGCGCGGGAGCCGGTTTTCATAATCACTGTAGGACTCCAGATTTTTACACCAGGCTTTGCCCCAGAAACTTCGGGCAATCGTCCGACCATCGACTCGGATCGGGTTCAGTTTCTGCCCTTTCTTTTCCAGCGCAGTTGCTGCTTGCTTCGCGCGGTAGCTTTTTCCGGCTGCGCTCACGTAGGGCCTGAAGCTCCATTCCCAGCTCATAAAATTGGTCGGTCCCATTTAATCTTGCACGGCGCTCTTGAGGTCAAGGGCTACGAAGCGCAGCAGTTCGTCATCTGGCATCTCCGTGAGCAGGTTTTCACCACCGCCTTCAAGTAGTTCCGCTGCCAGGCTCTTCTTGTCTTCAAGAAGGCAATTAATTCGCTCCTCGATGGTACCACGACAGACGAATTTGTGGACTAGGACGTTTTTCTTCTGTCCGATGCGGAAAGCGCGGTCAGTTGCCTGGTTTTCGACAGCCGGATTCCACCAACGGTCGAAGTGAAAGACGTGGGTAGCCGCGGTCAGGTTCAAACCGGTGCCGCCCGCTTTCAGCGAGAGGATGAAAAACGGCGGCCCGGCATCCTGCTGAAACCGCTCAACCAGGCGTTGCCGCTCTTTCACCGGCGTGGCGCCATCCAGAAGCAGTCCGGGACGACCAAAAATGCGTTCCAGATGCGTTGCGAGCGGACCGGTCATTTCTTTGAATTGGGTGAAGACCAGCGCTTTCTCCTGGCGCGCGGCGATCTCTTCGCCCAACTCGCGCGCCCGGACAAACTTCCCGCTTTCGCCAGGGTCGAATGCGCCATCGCCGAGCCAGTGCGAAGGGTGATTGCAGATCTGCTTGAGCCGCATCAGAAATGTCAGAATCAGGCCGCGCCGCTGGATGCCTGTGACGTTGTCGAGCTTTTCGGCCAGTTCCTTGACCGACTGCTGGTAAAGAGCAGTCTGCGCTTTGCTCAATACGCACCATGCCTCTACCTCGGTCTTCTCTGGCAGATCGCTAATGACATTCTTGTCGGTTTTGAGCCGGCGCAGGATATAAGGCCGGGTCAGGTTGCGCAACGGCGCAAAATGGCGGCCCTGGTCACCGGCCAAACGCTTGATCGTCCGCCCAAACTCGGCGGCGCTGCCCAGCAGTCCTGGACAGATGAAGCTGAAAAGCGACCAAAGATCACCCAGCCGGTTTTCGACCGGTGTGCCGGTAAGTGCGATTCGTGCCTGCGCCCGCAGCTCCTTGACTGCCCCTGTCTGGCGGGCTGCCGGATTTTTGATCGCCTGCGCCTCATCGAGCACGACGAGCCGCCAATCGATTTGCCGCAGCGAGGGCAGACGTGTCAGCAAACCGTAGGTCGTTATTACGAGGTCTTTCCCCGACAGCGTGCGTGCGGGATCGGCAGAAGTGTCTTTGAGCGTTTGCGGCGGCGTTTCCGACGGATGAGCAAAGAAAACGTTCAGGGTCGGGGCGAATCGCGCGATCTCGCTTTTCCAGTTGGCCAGCAGCGAGGCAGGCGCGATGAGCAGAGACGGTACTCCAGCTTGCGCACGAGCCGTTTCGCGCTTGATCTGGAGCAGCAGGGCGAGAGTCTGAATCGTCTTTCCAAGGCCCATGTCGTCTGCTAGACATGCCCCCAGCCCGAGTCGGGTCATGAACCAGAGCCAGCGTACACCTTCGCGCTGGTAACCGCGCAATTGGGCCCGCAGATCGCGTTCCGGATCAAATCCCTCGATGACCGAAGGCTCGCGCATCGCGTCTAACGTTTTGCGCAGCCATTCGCCGGGCCTGACCTGCGACCATTCGCGAATCTCAGGCTGCGCCAGCGGATCACCGTCGCCGCCGCGGCTGATGCCAGCCAGCAACCGCATCCCTTCGAGAAACGAGATGCTGGGATTGTCTTTCTCGATGTGCTGCCAGTGTGCGAGTACCTGGTTGAGCCGGTCGCGGTCGATCTCAATCCACTTACCTTTGAGCAAAACGAGCCCTTCCTTGGCGGCCATCAACTGGCGGCACTCGGCGGCCGTGAGCCGTTCGCCCTCGAGGGCGACCTCAACCGAAAAATCCATCAGGCCATCAAAGCCGAGGAGACTAGTCGGTTTTTCGCCAATCCGGACATTGACCTGTGGGCGCGCGGGCCGCCTACCTTTCCACCAATCCGGCACCCGCACCAGGAGGCCGCTTTCTTCAAAGAGCGGGATGTCGCGCAAGAAACGGTGCGCATCGTGCGGAGTCCAGACCATCGGCTGAAAAAGCCGGCGGGTCTCAACCAGCTCCTGCGCCAGGGCGCTTTTCTCCGCAGCCCGTTGGACTGGGGCAAGCAGGGTGGTGAGAGCGGCCTTATTTTTCGCTCCGGCATAATCCTGCAAAGCGCGGGCCAGCGGCAGATGCTGCGGTTTTCCCTGTTCGGAGAGCCGATGCGTGTAGGTGGCTAGAAATGCGAATGGACGATCAGGGTCACGTTTGTTTTCCGCAAGATGAAAGGTTACCCTGCCTACTGTCTGCCATAGCGGGTTCTTTGACTTCAGCCATCCGGACAGGCCGGTCGTGGCGCTTTCGCGGGTTACTAACGCGCCAAACTCTCGCCAGAGTCTTTCAAGCAAGTCGGATGTGAGAAATTCGCCGCCGCGCATAGGCGGCGCCTCCTGAACGAACTCCGAAAGCTCGCCGCGCTCAGACGGTAGCAGCGGTGCCGGCCCGCCGTCGACTCCTGCCGTGTGACAAATCCGCTGCAAGTAACTGCGTGCGAAATCCCGCCAATAGGCCGGCGACGGCGGAACCGAGAGCGTCAGCGCATCGGTCGCCAGCAGCAGAAGCCCGTCTACGGCCGACGCGCCAAAGGCCGCCTGCAAGCGCGAGATCCATTTTTCATTCACCACTGGCACAATCTCCGCGGCTCGCTCAACAAAGAGCCGGCCGCTCGGAGAAATGGCTATTTCCAGAGACATCGCTGAATGCTAAGAATGGCATGAACGTCCTAAATGCCAAGAATGCTTGTTCGTCGCTCGCGCCTTGAAAAGCAGCCAACTGACCTGCGGCGAACGGCATGCTATTTCGGCGACAGTACACTGGGACCATGACCAGGATGAATTCGGTTTTGCTTTGGGATGTCACCGAGATAAGGCCAGAGGCGCTCTGGAACCTCCGAGTTCAAGGTCGGAACCCGTTCCTTGGTACTAAAGACACAGTGGACGTTTAGACATGAAAAGGTGTCGCCCGTGGCAGTGATTGTACAAATATCTAAAACGTTCTTTTATATCTCTTCTTTCCGCCCGAGACCGAGGAAAGGAGAATGACACATTTGAAGCAAACGTTGATCAACCGTCCCTAAGGGACTAGACGCGTCTTTTTTCTTTTTTCCAGGCACTTCGTGCCAGGCTACCCTCATTTAATCCCTCCGGGATAAATGCTTCACGGCACCTCCCTGCCGCTACGATAAGTTAACGCTTATGGAGCACCGCCCCAGGCTGCGATTGGTTCGCGCTTCCAGCGTACAGGAAAGAATTCGCTACATAGCACCCTGAGGCGCATGCGGCGCTTCAGTCCGCCATGCGCCCCAGTAAGACTAAACACATACGAGGTTTTAACCCCGGGGGCACCGGCCATCCCCGGGCGATGCGCCCTGGAAAGGCGCAAGATGTGCGCCTGAGAACAAGAATATTACGTAATTTAATTTCGATAAGTTTCAATCGCTCGCCCTGTTTTGGTGCACATCATTTTCTCCACCAAGAATCGAATGCCATACTGACCTCGGTCCAATGGACCCTGTCCCCGAGTCGCCGTCGCAAATGACCGGGTTTGAGAGATGACGATCCAGATTGCCGAACTCAGTTTGGTCGTGTTGACGGGTGCGTCCGGCTCAGGCAAATCGACCTTTGCTTGCCGCCATTTTCTAGCCACGGAGATCCTTTCGTCCGATTTTTTCCGGGCTCTGGTTTCTGGTGACGAGAATGAACAAGCCGCCACTGCAGGACGCCAGGTGCGTTCGAGGTATTTTGAAGTCGCTCTGGGCGTCGAAGCGCTGGAACCATTCTTCCGGCGGGAACCGCTGCGCCGGGAGCGCGAATTGCGTCTGCGGGGTCCTCGCCCTCGAAAGCGAACCGGTGGACCCAGGCCTGTAAACCAGCCATGTTAAGCACGGTTGTCGAGCATACGCTAGATACCTTAATGGATACCATCCGTAAGCACGCACGCGCTCTAGCCGACAAGGAGTGGTATCGGGGCCACAACGATGCCCTGATGAAACTCCTGGTGGCGGCGGAGCTCTATGATCTTAACCAGAAGGAGGTCCATAAAAACTCTCCGGTCGGAACCCTCTCCGTCGGCGATCGGGAAATTGCTGCCGAAGTCATCGTCAAGGCTCTGCGTGCGCGGTTCCTTGAACGGCGCACCAAGGCGTTAGTTGTCCAACTTACAGAGGAGATTGTCGCTCAAGCAGAACAGAAGGTTTTCGACGAGCAAAAATGGTGAGGAACCTACGCCAAGTCCGGTCAAGGAACTCGAATGGGAGGCACTCACGGAGCACGAAAAAGGGTGGCACGTTGCCTGGCACGAAGTGCCTGGAAAAAAGAAAAAAGCCGCGTCTAGTCCCGTAGGGACGGTTGATCAAGGTTTGCTCCAAATGTGTCATTCTCCTTTCCTCGGAAAAATATCTCTGGGACTAGTGCAGATCAACCGTTCGCCGGGACGGGTCCACTTTTCTCTTGTTTCCAGGCACTCGTGCCAGGCTACTTTCGTTTGGTCTCTCCGGGACAGACTGCGCTTTTTCGTGATCTGCGTTTGCGAGGCTCGCGATGGTCCGTGCCACTTTCCTGTCCGTTTTCAAGTAGTTCCACATTAGCTTGCACCGCTGCGTTCCTCCGCTCTTCGTATCGAATCGTCACTGCGAAAAGTTCCATCCAGAAGGCCTGCTCGTTTAGTTCGTTCATTCGATAACGCGACGAATGAACCAGCGCATTCTGGACAAATTACTTAGCTTGGTCGCAGGGATCCTACCCGTGCGGAATCTTGCCGAAGCGGGGGCGCAGGGGTGTTGCTCGGCAAAGCAAATGAGTGCTATTTATGGCTTCCGTGTCTCGAGAGAAAGGTAGCGATGCGGGATTCTATTTTGGAGAAGTCGGATCAGCTGTTCGCGATCGCTCAATTGAGCAAACTTTGATTCGTGAAAGATCTGAGCCGGTAACAAACTGATTCGAACTGTGCGGTCAATAACTGCTTTGGCAGATCACAGGCGCTCGAAAAGCAAGGCGATGTAAACCAGGAACAACAACACTGCGGCCGGTGCCATCAACTTGTGAAACCACTCGGGCCGCATGGTCGCGCCCATAATCGACAAAAGCCCGAAGATGGCGTGAAACGCCAGGTTCACGCGATTGGGCAGATGCCCAGCAAGAGCGAGTTCCTTCGCTGCACTGAAAACCAAGGTACCAAGAACGGCTGCGAAGAACCAGCTTCTATGCGCAAAATAGTGATCTCGCAGATCAATGATGGCGTCGCCGGTAACGTCCGGCAGAACTAACGCTGCGACCATGTAGATGCTGATCGTTTGCAACATGATGATCAGGAGCGCCGGAAAGGTCCAATTGGCGTGCATCCGCATGCTGAAACTAGCCCACCATGCCTGAACGGGGAAGAGGAGCGCGAGCCCAGCCCAGATCAGCGTTGGAAAATAAAGCTTGACCTTTGCCCTGGTCAGAATGAGCCCGCGCAAGCCTAGCAGCACCTGGGTGATGGCCAGTCCAAGGACAATTGAGAGCAGGACTGACAGATAGTTAAAGGATTCCATAGAGATTATGTGCCAGTAGCAGCCTCGAATGGCTCAAGGCTGAAGCAATTCTTGAGCTTGGCCAAGTGATTTCCGTTGCGATCCGAGATCTGGTGAACGCTGCCCCGGCGCCCAGGATCTGCGGCAAGAAGCGTGGACGTCTCGGGCGTCTTAGAACGGCCCCGAGGGCGCTTTAGTGCAGACGTGAGGAACCACTCTTCTGGCAAACCGGAGGCAGCGCTGCCTTACATGCTTATCCGGAGATCGCCGAGCGTTCCAGGGCCGAGGACGACCAAGCGGACGATTTGTTAGGCCGCGCGCCACTCAGGTTT
>JAFAKL010000131.1 GCA_019235445.1 Verrucomicrobiota bacterium
TACACACCCTGAATAGTCGAACGTGATTAAAGCCCCCATAGACCTTCAGCGCGATTCGCGATTGCCTTTATGCCGGCGCGAGTCATGGAAGGGTCGTTCGACGGGAGGTACTTGCTCGTGAACCGACTGGCTGGTTTAGGCAATTCGGCTGGGATGCTTCCCCGGATTTCCCTCCTTAATTATTAATCTCTACTCTTCCCTTTTTTCCCTTTCTTTCCTTACAGTCCTGTTATTTGTTCCCACGGTACCCCGCCCCCCCAAAACATGAAAAAACTCATCAACTCGCCTGAGAACGTCGTTCTCGAATCCATTACCGGCCTCGGTGCCGCGTTTAGTGAGCTAATTAAAATTCATACCAACCCGAATTACATCACCCGTGCAGACGCTCCCGTAGAAAACAAGGTTGCGTTGGTTTCAGGGGGTGGCAGTGGCCACGAACCCATGCATGGGGGATTCGTCGGTCGGGGAATGCTGGATGCCGCTTGTCCCGGTGCCGTATTTACCAGTCCGACCCCCGACCAGATGTTCGAGGCCACCAAAGCAGTCAACGGCGGTAAAGGTGTTCTGCATATCGTGAAGAACTATACCGGGGACGTGTTGAACTTTGAAATGGCCGCGGATCTGGCCAGAGCAGAAGGCATCGAGGTCGAGGCAGTCGTGATAGATGACGACGTCGCCGTAAAAGATAGCCTTTGGACAGCCGGAAGGCGCGGTGTCGGTACGACCGTCCTCGCGGAGAAGATTTGCGGCGCAGCCGCCGAAGCCGGACACTCCCTCAAGGAAGTTGCCGCCCTGTGTCAGAACGTGAACAAGAATGGCCGGAGTATGGGAATGGCTCTAACCTCTTGTATTGTACCCCACGCTGGCAAACCCACTTTCGACCTGCCCGAAGACGAGATGGAGATTGGCATCGGCATCCATGGTGAACCAGGGCGGACTCGGACAAAGCTGAAAAGCGCTGACGAAATCACCGAAGTGCTCCTGCAACCGATCGTAGAGGATTTGCCCTACAAGTCAGGTGATGAGGTCCTGCTCTTCGTAAACAGCATGGGCGGCACGCCGCTGCTCGAACTCTTCGTCGTCTACGGTAAGGCGCATGAAATTCTCACCAGGCAGGGAATCAAAGTGACCAGGAGCCTTGTCGGACCGTACATTACGAGTCTGGAGATGGCTGGCGCTTCAATCACTCTACTGAAACTGGATGACGAAATGACAAAGCTCTGGGACGCCCCGGTGCTGACCCCGGCACTACGCTGGGGTGTCTAAGACAAGGTCGAACTCCAGCTTCGGCCGGAACCTGGGTGAACCTGGCCGAGAGGTTCATCACCATCTATGTCTAATATCTCTTCAAGCCAGATTTTTACCTGGATCGAGCGGTACGCCGCGCAGATCGCAGAACAGAAAGATTACTTAACCCAGTTGGATGCGGCAATCGGGGACGGTGACCACGGCGCAAATATGCACCGTGGTCTCCAGGCGATCCTTGTCAAGAAAGCCGATCTTCAGAATACCGATATCGGTGCTCTTCTTAAGGGCGTTGCCATGACGCTGATCTCGACAGTCGGTGGCGCGAGCGGTGCCCTCTACGGAACTTTCTTCTTACAGGCCAGCACCCTGGCAGGAGGCAAGACCGAGCTCTCGCCGCGCGAGTTTGGATCATTATTGGAGAAAGGCCTGGCGGGAATTGTCTTACGAGGCAAAGCGGCCGTCGGCGACAAAACGATGATCGACGCCCTGCAACCTGGGATCAAAGCGTACAAGGATTCAATTGAGTCCGGTGAGACTATGGAACAGGCATTGTCCAAAGCAGTAAGCGCCGCAGACGTAGGTTTGAGTTCGACTACACCGCTGATTGCGCGCAAAGGTCGCGCAAGTTACTTGGGCGAAAGAAGCGCTGGTCATCCGGACCCGGGAGCCAGCTCGACGGTGCTGCTTTTTCGTTCGGCAGCGGAAACGCTTTGTTAGATTTGCGGCCCGAGTTCGCTCGCGATCTCGGCGGCATAATGTTGCCGGGGATTATGCGGGTAGACGCCCATCGAGCGAGGGATAGGCGATTTTATGGTAGGCCTTGTTCTAGTGTCCCACAGTCGACCGTTGGCCCAGGCGGTCGGTGATTTGCTGCGGCGATTGGTCGATGCCAATCTGCAGTTAACCTGTTGCGGCGGCGTGGGCGAGGATCGAGCAGAGCTGGGCACGGATGCGATCGAAATTCAGGAAGCGATCGGCAGCGTCTATTCCGAGGACGGGGTGCTCGTTCTGATGGATATGGGAAGCGCCATTCTCAGCGCTGAGACTGCGCTTGAGTTCCTGAATCCTGAGCAACAGGGCAAAGTGCGACTCACCTCCGCCCCACTGGTGGAAGGAGGAATGGCGGCGGCGGTCCAGGCACAACTGGGCGCTTCTCTCGTCTCAGTTGCAAATGCCGCCCTCGCCAGCCTTTTGCCTAAGCAGGATCAGGTGCAGGATGTTTCAACAGGCGCTCCGGCGGCGTACCCCGCTCCGGCCCTTGCCCAAAGCGAGATTCTAGAGATCAACATCCGAAATCCGCATGGTCTGCATCTGCGCCCAGCAACTGTGCTCATCAAGACGTTGTCCGGTTTCCCGGGTGAAGTGCTGATCGAAAACCGGACTGCCAATCGCGGCCCGGTGCTTGCACAAAGTTTGGTCGATGTGGCCAGACTCCAGATTCGCGAAGGTGATCTGGTGCGATTCTCTATCTCCTCTCCGGATCCCAAACCCGTGATCGAGTCAATCCGATCTTTGGTTGAAAATCAATTCGGTGAATTGGCCCAACCAGTCCCTCCAAGTGAAGCCGTAGTCGACCTGAACGTTTCTGAGCCCTTTAGCGTTTCTCGCGGAATAGCCATCGGTCGCCCGATTCTGCTGGACACGATCGTTCATTCGTTACCGACCTACGCGGTGGAGTCCGCACCAGAGGTGAAGCGTGAAGTCGAGAAGCTCGGCTCGGCCATTGCCGAGGCGATCGCGGAATTTGACCGCCGGATTGAGAGACTGAAAGGTTCGCTGGATCGGCCTGAAGAGGAGATTTTTGATGCTCAACGGATGATCTTTGCCGATCCGACCATCCTTAAGGAGGTCCAGAAGCAAATCCAGGAGCACCACCTGAACGCGGCAGCGGCATGGCATAAGACCCTTTCGGGCTATGCGACTGATCAGGAAAATGCAGAGGACCCCTACCTCCGAGCCCGGGCAGCGGACTTCCGGGAAGTGGAACGAACAGTTTTAAGCCGGCTCATCGGTGGGGGCACCGGATCTGCCTTGCCTGATCAGCCCTTCGCGGAGCCTACGCTCCTGATTTGCGAAGAGCTCACGCCGACACTCGCCGAGCAATCCCGACGACTCTCGATTGCCGGGGTGATCCAGCTCGGAGGCGGAATCACTTCCCATGGAGCAATTCTGGCCCGAGCGCTCGGCCTTCCAGCCATTGGCGGAGCCAGGAAGAGTCGCGAGCGGCTTCTATCGGCTCAACAGGTCGCAATCAACGGTTCAAAAGGTTCTCTCTGGATAGATCCTCCGCCGGATGTCTTGGCCGAGTTGGCTGGCCGGCAACAGATCGAGCTTTCTGAAGGTCAGGCGGCGCTCCTGAAGAGCCAGGAGCGCGCGATGACGAGAGACGGGATCCCAATCCAGGTCGGTGGCAACGCCGGTTCTGCAGACGACATCTTGAGCGCCCGAACCAACGGGGCCGATTTCATCGGTCTGTTTCGATCCGAGTTTCTTTTTCAGGATCTCCATCACGAACCTGACGAGCACCAGCAGCTCACAGCCTATCGGCGCGCGCTCGAGCCCGCGGCAGACGTGTCACCGGTCACCGTGCGTTTGCTGGATGTGGGAGGCGATAAGCCCCTTGAATTTCTGCCGCAGGCAAAGGAAGCCAATCCATTCCTAGGGGTCCGCGGAATCAGACTGCTGCGGGCGAATCCACGATTTTTTCGGGTTCACCTCCGGGCTCTGTTGCGGCTGGCCCATTTTTTTCGGATTCAATTGCTGATCCCGATGATCACGGAGGTGTCAGAAATTCTCGCGGTCAGGGAATTACTTACGGAACTTGATGGCGACCTGACCAAAGCAAACGTGCCTCACCGGTGGCCGGTCCCGCTCGGTGCGATGATTGAGACACCGTCGGCGGCGCTTATGATTGATCAACTTTTGCCGCACCTTGATTTTGTCAGCATTGGAACGAACGATCTCACGCAATACATCCTGTGCGCCGAACGAGGAAGCGCTCAATTAATGGCGTTCTCCGATTCGCTTCACCCAGCGGTTCTCCGAATGTGCGAGGCGGTGATCCGCACAGCTCAGGAACGGGGAGTCAAAGCTTCGATCTGCGGGGAGATAGCCTCTGATCCGGAAGCACTCCCGATCTTGCTCGGTCTTGGGCACCGAGACTTCAGTGTCACGGCTGGCGCCATCCCTGCGATGAAGGCGATGATCCGAAAGGTGAACCTCTCCGGGATTGCGTCTCAACTCGCCTCGAAACAACCCTTTTTCGAGGAAGCATCGGACGTCCGAAAGTTTTCCAGAGACCTCTTCGAAAGGAGCGAAAATTGAGCAAAGGGCTTGTGACCTTAGGCTCAAGGCAGGGATAGCGCGTTCCGGTCGGCACGTCCAGCCCACTGCTGTGAATGGCGCGAAGACAAGGCGCATTTAGGATGATTCTTCCGCCCCCAAGGGGGCCGGCAGGATTCAGCCCGGGGTTTTGTACGCGCCGCATGTAGACAAGAAGTGCAGCGCAGTGGTAAGTAAGGCGTCCCGCCTTACCTCCGAAAAGGCGCAAAGCGGGGACGCTTTGCCTACAAGAAGTGGCAGCCCACGGAAAAGTGAGGCCGACATCGTGGCGCTGTACATCTACGGCCATTTATGGCTCCCCCCAATCGTTGTCGTCCTTGATCTTTGATCTCCCCCGTTAT
>JAFAKL010000223.1 GCA_019235445.1 Verrucomicrobiota bacterium
CGTCACTTTTTCAGGGTAAACGCGGGTAGGGGTGACGTTTCCCGGCCGTTCAGCCTTCAGCATTCAACGTTGTCGTCCAGCGTTCAGCGGCCCAAGTGTAACGTAGTAAGCAAACTCTCCCGGTTGGAGCGCGCGTTTTGAAGAAGCAAGGCGGGGACGCCTTGCCTACGGTGCCGAACTCGATCTTGGGAACCGAACGTTGAGCGCCAAACGTTCAACCCGCCGAACGGTGAACGCCCCCGCTCAGCTCTCCGGCTTCTCAACTATCCCAAGAAAAAGACTTGTTCCGCTTTTTTCGTCCACGATCGCCGCGACGAACGGCCGGTCGAAGACCAGGTTGAATTCTTCCCGGGGCCGCACCATAGCAGTGGCCCGCATCTGGATGCCGGTAACAGCCGCGGCTGTACTTCCCTCTTCGTCTACCTCCAGGAATGTCTTGTGGATGACGCTGCCTATATAGAATCGGGGGCCCCCGCGGACCATGCGGGTGAAATCCGCGCGGTGCGCGTCAAATGCAATTCCCAGACCAAGTTCCGTGAGCTCCTTTTGTAGGCCGGTACCGTATGCAAATTTGAACTTGGGCAGGGCTACTGATCCTTCAGTGGGATGAAGTGCGCGAGAGAGATCAGACCAGGAAGAGTTCTTCAACTCTTCCACGAGCGGATCCACGCCTTGATCTGGCAGAAAGCAATACATCAGAAAACGGTCGTTTACATACGGTAATGCCACCACGGCGTAGCCATTCTCCCTGGCGTAAGGCAAGCGGGCTTTTTGTCTCATCATCTTGACCTTCAGCGCCGTCCCATCGCTCGGGTAAAACGGTTGTTCTTCCGTCGATTGCTTGGGGAAAGGGGATCCCCACAAGGCATGAAAATAGAGGGCGTTCGCCAGAAACATGGGCGGCCTGGGCGGATCCTCGAGCAGGCGATTGATCTTACCCTCCGTGGCGTTGCTGACCCAATCGTTGATTCGTGAGACCGTGGCGGGATCATTGAAGCTCACGCTTTCCACTTTCGTTTTAAAGGTTTCAGCCAGATCAGCCGAGAACTTCTCCTCAAGATGAACGGACTCATCGATCCAGGCGGCGTTCGCCAGTTTTAGAGTGACGCCCGGCGCGGGGTTCTCCATCGCCGCCCCTAAACCGGCCAATTCCTTGAGCGCTGCTTCCCTGGACGAACTATTGATGCCGAGTGTCTGGCTCATCGCTTGAGCAGTTTTCCCACTCGCACCGGTATACGCCATCCCGAGAGCAAGCTCGATGCTGGCCGGCGAAATCAAAAGATTACGCCGTTCGCCAGTTTCAAGTTTCTGGAGCAAGTTATACCCGAACATATTCAATCGATCGGGAAAGTTATTTCTATTAGCGGCTCGAACCGGACAGACGGGAAGGCATGCGATCCAAAGGAGCGATAAAGCAACGTAGCGCATATCAGCTGCATTTGACCTTGAGAGTGCGGCCCGCGTTCGATCGCGTTAAGCCGTCGATCGGGGTATCGTAGGTCAGACGCAAGTTGGGGAATAATCTCGCTCGCTCGTCCGGCTTTGACCTGAAACATTCTCTGCCCAAAGCCAAAGAGGGGCTGTTAAGCGAAAAATGATTAACTTTAGAATTTAGAAATCACTTAACTCAATGCACCCAGAACACGCAGGCATGGAAAGGCGACGATTTGGTTCCACGAGCCGGGAAGTCGCGGTGATCGGACAAGGGACTTGGTACATCGAAAATGCAGCCCGCGCGGCGGCGATCGCTTCCATGCGCCGCGGCCTCGATCTTGGAATGACCCATCTTGACACCGCAGAAATGTACGGATCGGGTGCCGCCGAGCAGTTGGTGGGAGAGGTCATTGCAGGACGACGGGATGAGGTCTTCCTGGTTTCAAAAGTTCTTCCTCAGAATGCCTCCCGCAGCGGTACCATCGCAGCCTGCGAGCGCTCACTGGCCCGCCTGAGAACAGACCGGCTGGATTGCTATCTCCTGCACTGGCGCGGCAGTCATCCCCTGGAGGAGACGATCGCCGCTTTCGAGCAACTTAAACGGGTCGGGAAGATCCTGTCCTGGGGCGTGAGCAACTTCGATGTGCCCGATCTGGAATCGGTTCTCAAGATCACGGCTGCAAGCAACCTGGCCTGCAACCAGGTCCTGTACCACTTGGAGGAGCGCGCAATCGAGCACGCCGTCATTCCCTGGTGTGAGAAACATGATGTCGCCGTAGTTGCCTACAGCCCATTTGGTCACAGTTCCTTTCCCAGTGCCCGTACAGCCGGTGGCCGCGTAATTAAGCAAATCGCCGACGCGCACAACGCCACCGTTCGCCAGGTCGCGCTTCGCTTCCTGATCCGGCGACCATTGCTCTTTGCCATTCCAAAAGCCTCAAGTCTCGAGCATGTCGTCGAAAACGCGAACGCCTCGAACTTCCGCCTGACTCCAGCGGAGGTTGCTCAGATCGAAGACGCGTTCCCGCTGGGTCAGCATTCCGGCCGGCTCCCCATGCTGTAAGCCGAAATGCTTAATTTCGCCTTTTATCTTCGCTTTCCAGGATTAGAGATTAAGCCGGATAACGAACAAAAGAAGGAAGGGGTCAGCGTGAATAGGAAACAGGCACTCGGGAACCTCGAAGAAGCAGTTATCCTCCTCCGCGAAGTCGAGGGAGCGGTTCTCGACGGCCAACTTGAGGCGGGACTCGAATTCGGAAAAAACTTTACCGAGGCCGTGAACGAAATCGAACGGCTCCAAGCCGACTTAACCGAGGACAATTCGGAGGATTGAAACGGAGAGCGATCGTTGACTCATTGAGCATTATGGACTTAAACAAATTTACAGAAAAATCTCAGGCCGCGCTGGCGGAAGCGCAGGCTATTGGCACACGGAATCAGCATCAGGCGGTTGACGTCGAACATCTGGCCCTGGCTTTGCTGGAACAGGAGGATGGTCTTATACCGCGATTGGTGGAAAAGGCGGGCGTTGCGCCCGACCTGCTTAAGTCGAGAATTCAGGAGGCTCTGAATCGGACCCCGCGCGTGTCCGGCGATACAGTGACCGGGCAGGGAATCTATGTCACCCAGCGTCTGAACAAGCTTCTGGTCACCGCGCAGGATGAAGCGAGAAGACTCAAGGATGAATATGTCAGCGTCGAGCACCTTATGCTGGCCATGTTCTCGGAACCAGCTACCACGGAGATCGGAAGAATTTTCAGCGCGCTCAATTTCCGGCGCGAGAATTTTTTGAAAGCGTTGACCGAGGTCCGTGGCAATCAGCGGGTGACCAGCGCGAACCCCGAAGCGACCTACGAGGCGCTGGAAAAGTATGGACGCGACCTGACCCGCCTGGCTTCGCAGAACAAGCTTGATCCAGTCATTGGGCGGGATGTGGAAATCAGGCGTTGCATCCAGGTGCTGTCACGTCGCACCAAGAATAACCCCGTTTTGATCGGGGAACCTGGAGTGGGTAAGACCGCCATAGTGGAGGGCCTGGCACGTCGCATTGTCTCTGGGGACGTTCCTGAGAGCCTCAAGGAAAAGCGTATCGTGGCGCTCGACCTTGGCGCGCTGATCGCAGGAGCCAAATATCGAGGCGAATTTGAGGAACGCCTGAAGGCAGTGCTGCAGGAGGTGACCAAGGCGCAGGGACAAATCATTCTCTTCATCGACGAATTGCACACGATGGTCGGAGCGGGAAAGGCGGAGGGCGCCATGGACGCCGGCAACATGCTCAAACCGATGCTCGCGCGAGGCGAACTGCACTGCATCGGCGCCACCACGCTGGACGAGTACCGGAAATACATCGAAAAAGACGCCGCTTTGGAGCGCCGCTTTCAGCCGGTGATGGTAAATGAGCCAAGCGTTGAAGATACCATCTCCATCCTGCGCGGCCTGCGAGAACGCTACGAGCTGCACCACGGAGTGCGCATCCAGGACGGCGCGTTGGTGGCGGCGGCGCAGCTCTCGCACCGCTACATCTCAGACCGCTTTTTACCGGACAAAGCCATCGACCTGGTGGACGAAGCGGCTGCGAAACTGCGGACCGAAATGGAGTCGATGCCGGAAGAGCTTGAATCCCTCGAACGCCGCATTCTTCAACTCGAAATCGAACGCGAGGCGTTACGGAAGGAAAAAGATCGGCCTTCCAAGGATCGCCTGACTGCCTTGGAGAAAGAACTTGCCGATACCAAAAGCGACCGTGACGCCCTGAAAGCACAGTGGGAAGGTGAAAAACACGCCATTGACGACATCCAGAAGCTCCGCGCCGCTCTGGAATTAGCCCGCACTGAAATGGAACAGGCCCAGCGCAAGGGCGACCTGACCCGCGTCGCCGAGTACAAGTACGGCAAGATCCCGCAACTCGAGGAGCAACTGAAGAAGGCCGAAGCGAAGGTGACCGGTGATCGGTCCAAGCGGCGACTGCTGCAAGAGGAGGTCACCGCTGACGAGATCGCCGAGGTCGTCTCCCGCTGGACCGGAATTC
>JAFAKL010000251.1 GCA_019235445.1 Verrucomicrobiota bacterium
CCGATAAAAACAAAATTGTGAAACCCATCTATAGCCTGTAAAATACGGTCGACCATGGCTTTGGCATTTCTGATGCGCAGTTCGCAAATTCCCAAACTACCTCGGGAGACCCAGCGCCGATATTAGCGATTGTGATGTAAGGTATTCTACCGCGTATCTCCTGTCTTATTAACTTCGGGATGTATGGTTCCAATGCTGCATATTTTGGGAGGATCATGAGCGATCACGAATCGGCCCGCTCTCCGTGGATGGCTTATATTGCCCAGGTGCGAAATAAACGTCATTGCGGTTTGCGAGAGCGATCGCCCCGAGACAAGCGGGTTGAGATCCAACATGGATTCGGACACGTGACAGATCAGTATCGAAATAGTTTTCTAGCTTGCGCCGTAGCTCCGTCGGGAGTGGATCAGTAAAGGACACGCTGCCGTCCGCCCACTCTGCGCGGAGTTGGCGCGCAGAGGCTCGTTGAGGCAAGGGAAAAACCCAGAAACTGTTTCCAATGTGCCACGCGGCTGGACGGTCCGGTTTGACAGTCACTGTTCGACAATGGAGCCTCCGCAAAAACCTTTTTTTGTAATCTTACCTTTCGCTCTTAGTTTATTCATCTTAATCTAAATCCTGCCATAGACCGTGAGCCCGTCTATGGTTCGAAAAAGCTGTTTTATATAGTTCGATTGGGCTATCTCCGGGAATAACACTGAGCTTTAACCGCCCCTCCGGTGCATCTGGCCACGCGCTCACAGGAGCGGGCGATCGGGCTGGCCGTGTTCTTCGACGAATTTCCGGCCGGACAGACGGTAGAAGGCCATACTCTGCACCACGATTGTCCGTTGTCACCCCGCTTTTTCGCTTTCGACTATTGCGCTGAAGTTCGATTTCAGGCAAGCTGCTGGCGTGTCTGACCATGCACAAGGCGCATCGGAGTTGATGCCGACGATTTCCGAGCCGGCTAGTCGGGTACCGCGTCCTTTAGTCAGCTTAATCGTTCCTGTCTGGAACGATGAGGAGCCTGTTCTTAATCTCGTGAACGCTTTGAGAGTCAGACCTGAACTTGCCGAGTGGGTGGTGGCCGCGGTTCGGCCTGGGCCAACCCTTTGCGAGCTGAACCGTCGCGGTATTATCCGTCTGGTTTCCTGCGACGAACCGTCGCGCGGCAGACAAATGAACGCCGGAGCCGCCGAAGCGTCTGGGTCGCTCTTGTGCTTTCACCACGCCGACTCTGAGCTGCGTCCGGAGCACCTTAAGGCATTGGAACAAACCGCGAGGAACGACACCATCTTAGGCGGCGCTTTCTATCGTCACTTTGACGATCGGCGCGGCTCTATCGTGATATGGGAAGGTTTAGTTCGACGCATAAATTCATTCGCTGGGCCGCTGTTCGGCGACCAATCCATCTTCGTCAGAGCATCCGTTTTCGAAAGCTTGGGCGGTTTTGCCGACATTCCGCTGATGGAAGACATCGAATTTTCACGCAGGCTCCGGCGACTGGGCGGTACCGTACTGCTGGATCCGCCGGTCTGGTCATCGCCGCGGCGCTTTCGTCGCCTGGGCAATTGGCGTACGACACTGCTTAACATTACATTCGTCGGACTCTTCTACATTGGCGTCCATCCTAACACACTGCATAGATGGTACTATCGCAGCTTTCGGGGATCCGCAGATCACGGCATTGCCGTCGATCCGCTATCGCGGAGGGTTGGCAGCGAATAAATGCTCATGGATTAAGTTTTCCCAGATGCTAACCAGGCCGAAGATCGATCGCTCAGTCAGTCAGCTTTTCTCCCGGACTCTGGCTGATCACCAGTTGTCTTGCCATCGCAAACGGGCAGATACCCTTCAGCTTAATCTGGGCAAGTTTTGCAACCTTACCTGCGCCCATTGCCACGTAAACGCAGGCCCGAAGCGCACGGAGATTATCACGCGGGAGACGATCGACCGGATCCTGGGGTGGCTGGCGGACACCGAAATTCAGATTGTCGACCTGACCGGAGGTGCGCCCGAGATGATGCCTGACTTCCGGTATCTGGTCGAGCAGCTCCGGAAAATGCCTCAGGTCGAAACGATCATTGATCGCTGTAACCTCACAATCCTCGTTGATCCAAGCTATGAGTGGTTAGCCGGTTTTCTTTTCGTCCACCGGGTGAAAATCGTGGGCTCGATGCCGTGTTACGAGCTTGAAAACGTCGATGCCCAACGGGGCGACGGCGTCTTTAATTCCAGCATACGCGCCCTTCAACTCCTGAACCGCCTCGGTTATGGACGCACAGCTGACCTTCGTCTCGACCTTGTCTACAATCCCAACGGGGACATTCTCCCGCCTGACCAGACAGAACTTGAAGCAGACTACAAGCGTGAGCTGAAGAAGCTATTCGACATCGATTTCCACCGCCTCTACACTCTGACCAATATGCCGATAGGGCGCTTTGCCTCGTGGCTAAAGCATAGCGGAAGGCTCGACGCTTATATGCAGCTGCTGATCCAAGCCTTCAACCCCGCAGCGGTCGCCGGCCTCATGTGCCAAAATACCCTGAGTGTCGGCTGGCGAGGCGAAGTCTACGACTGTGACTTCAACCAGCAGCTCGGTATGCGATGGAAAGGTGGGGCGCCGCTCTTCCTTTGGGACCTCGATCCCGAACGGCTCGAAGGCCGCCAGATCGCCACCGATAACCACTGCTTCGGCTGCACCGCGGGCTCTGGCTCATCATGCGGCGGCGCGCTCGTATAGATCATTCGCCGTGAAGAATTTCCCGACGCCGGTCATCGCTGTTGCAGTTTTTATGCTGCTGTTCGTCGTTGAACGCTTTTTTCCGCTGCGCAAGGCCACGCGATCGCTCCTCGCGCGGCTCTTCGTGAACCTGGCAATCTCGGGATTCGCCTTCGCTGCAGCCGTCGGCATTCTCCAACCTGCAGTACAATCGGCACTGCGATGGTCTGCAGGTAAGCCATTTGGAATTCTTCATCTCGTTGCGCTCCCGTCGCCGTTTTTATTCGCGCTTAGCTTTTTGTTGATGGATCTTTCGTTCTACTACTGGCACTTGGCTAACCACCGAGTGCCACTTCTCTGGCGCTTCCACAATGTTCACCACATCGACCCGGACCTGGATGTTTCCACGGCGTTCCGCTTCCATTTTGGCGAGATCGCGCTCTCGACCGGTTTCAGTCTACTTCAGGTGAGTCTCATTGGCCCTTCGGCATGGGCATTCGCCGTTTACCAGCTGGTTTTTCAGGCTGAGGTGCTCTTTCACCACAGCAACATCCGGCTGCCGGTCGGTGCTGAACGCTTTCTAAATAAAGTGCTCGTCACCCCACGCATGCATGGGATCCATCACTCACAAGTCCAGCGGGAAAATAACTCCAACTTCGGCACTGTGTTCCCGTGGTGGGACCGACTCCATCGCACGCTGGGCGTCAACATCCCGCAAGACGAGGTCGTCATCGGCATTCCGGGCTATACCCTGCGTGAGGACAACGATTTCTGGAACGCCCTGCTTATGCCATTCCGCAAACAGCGCGACTACTGGCGCAGGCCTGAGGGCGCTCTAGTGGTGCGGGAGAATTTGCCTGCTGAGCGAAATGCGGCGCGGCTGGCGGACTGAATTTGCGACGACCGTACAGGTGGCCGCTAACTCTTTTGTTCGTGGAATGTTGGCGATGAGCACCTAGTCCTAGTGCTATTTCCGCCTAATTGTCATGCCGGATAACCCGATCTTACGGACCAGAATCATGTTGCCTTTTCGGGGCCTCCTTTGAAAGACTCCACCCCAGGTGCAGCTATTGTTTCTGATTCTCATTCTGTCCACTGCGACGCTATTAGGCAACGAGTTCAGCGTCGGAGTGTTTATCCACCCCGCACTTTCGCGGGCTCATCACGAGCGCTTTTTGCCAGCGATCCAGGTTTTCGCTGCGTTGTTCGGCAAGATCATGCCTTTCTGGATGGCCGCGACCGCGCTGGTGCACCTGATTCTTTTGAGTCTAACTTGGAACTGGCCCGCACCTCATACAGTTCTGCTTCTCGCGGCAACGCTGCTCTGGTTTGCCATAATTGTTTTCAGTCTTGTTGGCCCGGTGCCCATCAACGACCGGGTGAAAGCTTGGGATAGTCAGAAGCTCCCGCCGGATTGGCAAGAACAAATACGGCGCTGGGACCGCCTTCACGTAATTCGGGTGGTCATCATAGCGTTAGCGTTTCTCGCGCTGATTTTGAGCTACAAGGCTCTTGCGACTAAGTAATCGGTGGAATTGTAATCTTTGGTTATGGCATTAGTCTGAATAATACGGGAACGACCGCCTGGAACAAAGATCGCGGACGCGTACGGTCTGGAGCACACGCGTTCTGGCAAGAATTGGGGACCAGGCCGAGAGGCCGAAAAATCGAGGCAGGCTGGCGCATCTTATGAACGCCGGTCCGTGGTGTTCCGCGCCTGGTTCGCGGCCCTCGACCGTTACGCCTGTGCCATCGCGAATGTCCTTGTATTGATGCGTCTATTCGACGAGAGGCGCCGCCAGCGGTATTTAAAGCGCTACACTTATTCTCGAGCCCCCAGGCTCTGCTATGTTCACAGGCGCAGTTGAATACTCGCCTAGGCCGCTAACTTAACTTAAGGAAAACCCTACAACCAGAGCGCAGCCTGTCCCGGAGGGACCAATCGAAAGTAGGCTGGCACGAAGTGCCTGGAAACAAGAGAAAAGTGGACCCGTCCCCAGAGGGACGGCTGATCTGCTCACAAGTTCCAGAGACATTTTTCGTCGGACTTTACGTCGTGCGCTTTTAGAAACGCCAGATACTCCTCTTGAAAAATTCGAGTCCGATGATGTTCGATCCGGTGTCGATGTAACTGATCGCTTCTGGCCACTGAGAAACGCTCACCTTAAATGCACCGTACCCCTGTTGCCAACCGGTTAAAGGGCGCATATCTCAATCGATACGTAACCGACGAGCAACGCAGCCGCCGGCCCATTTTCATCGCAACCCTTCGGCCGCGCATCTTTCGGCCGGCTGCTTTGTCGCTCATCGGTCGAAGACCTCGGCGGGTATTCTCCCTCTTCGCTTCGCGCATCCAGCCGAAATACGCGGCGGCGCCGCTATACCAGTCACGGACTTGGTGCACTAGCCGCCTCGCTGCCGGCCACCGAACGTCGTTTAGTAACTCCTCACCCGAAAGGGTAATGGCCGCCGGCTAATCTCAGCTTAGAGTTGTTAATCCGTTAAATAAGCGGAATAAACAAGAATCCAATAACAAGAACCTACCCTCGATTGATTGTTTAACCATTACAAGCAGATGATGGTTGAAAGAAAGTTAACAATGAAAGCATCCATGAAAACCCTTCTTGCCACGGCAATGACTATGGCGTCACTCGCCGGAGTTCTTCCGGCACAGCCAGCACCCCCGCTGAGCAACACTGAGTTTGCCTTCAATATGGTCAGGAATGCGGCGTTACCTGCCGGCGTCCTGACTCAGGCCAAAGCACTAGTGATCATTAAATCCATCGGCGACGTTGAAATCATGACCGTGGCCGTCTCGGGACTACCGCCCAATACCGACTTCGATTTCTTTGTCATCCAGGTGCCGACCGCGCCCTTCGGTCTGGCTTGGTACCAGGGTGACGTGGAAACAGATGCGCAGGGAAATGGGGTGCAAGAGTTTATTGGGCGCTTTAGTGATGAGACCTTTATCGTCGCCCCTGGCGTAGCGCCTGCCCCCGACACGATGCCTCAAGGTCCGTTCCCGGATGCCACGCAAAATCCGAAAACTGCGCCCGTTCAGCTTTATCACCTGGGCATGTGGTTTAACGATCCCAAAGATGCGGTTAAAGCCGGCGCTCCCGGTACGGTGACGCCATTTAATGGCGAACACAACGCTGGCGTGCAGGTGATCAACACAAGCAATTTCCCCGCGATTTTAGGGCCGTTGTTCCACGTTAAATCCTAATCCACGAGAACACCGGCTGGGAGTGGAGATAGCCTTTCTAGGGGCACCCTGGGGGTAAACTGACAGGGCTCACTGATCATGGTGAGCCCTGATTCTCTACCCTATACCCTAGGCTCTCAATTAGCTTCTGGTCATCCATTACCTGAAAGGATTATTTTCTTCCTCGGTCTTGCGTGGTAGTGACCAATGTTAGTCACGGAAATTTTGAATCAGTTAACACAAAATCGTCGATCGAATCCCTGTTGCATACTTCAGAAAACCAGACGTCAGTCGTCACATGAATGGTCCAGGCTGCGCAAAAGGCAGTTCAGATCAATCCTACTAATTATGCGCCGGTGCAGCATTTATCGAGTGTTATTCCAGGTTTTGTTGCCCTGTCCGAGCACATCGCCGTCGTAACAACGAAATATTGGGGCGCGCAAGGTATCAGCCTGACCGTCGGCTTTCTTGATGGTCCAGAAGCCGCACTCCGGAGCCGAATCCTTCAACACATGAATGCGTGGAATACGACGGCCAACGTGCTGTTTGTGGAAACCCTCGGGCAGGCGCAGGTGCGCATCGCGCGCCAGGATGGTCCGAATGGCGGCTTCTGGTCTTTCCTTGGCACAGATATTCTAAGTATCGAGGCAGATCAGCCCACGATGAACCTCGAAGGGTTCACCATGGACACTCCTGAGTCGGAGTTTCACAGAGTAGTTCGACATGAGACGGGTCACACTATGGGCTTCCCGCACGAACACATGCGTCAGGAACTGGTGGATAAAATCGATCCGGAAAAGGCGATTACCGGGCTTTCAGTGAAGAAAAACTCTGCGGATGCTTCCGGCGGTCTCGGAAATGAGGGAGGGGCGGACACCGTGCTCGAGTTTTCGCGTGGAGAGTTGACTCGCATCACTCTCAACCATCCGGCGTCCGATTCGTAGACTTCCCATCCGACGATGCCCAACACCTTAAACTAGCTTTGAAACACCGAAGCGCTGATAGCACCTTCGAGCAATAGCCTCGACAAGCAGGCGGGGGTTTTGGCCTTGGCCAGCTGGTGTAGCCCTCGACAGTCTTCTCCCTTAAACATCAACCCCTCAAAACCATACTCCCATGCAGTACCTGGTTTTCTTGAAGCCTAAACAGGACACTGATCAAGTTGCCCGTTGCGGTGTAATCCGGTATGCGCACCGGCGAGCGCCATCCAGGAGGTGGTCGGTTCGTTCAACCGTAGCCTCAGGACCGAGCAACTCGCGGAAGAGTTGCAGTTCAGAGCGGCAGAACCCGGAACAGGCGACCGCCGCGGCGCAGATCGGGCAATGGTTCTCTAGTAGTACGAACGCGGCGCCTTCCGGGCGCCATTCGGCCATGTAGCCCTCACCCGCTCGCTGTTTGGCTAAACGCGCCACCTTCTGACGCAAGTTAACCGCGCCCCGCAAGCACGCCTGGTAGCGCTCCCGGCTTTCCTGCTCGCGCCGGGCGATCAACGCTTCCAAGCCGTCGGGCCCAAAGAGCGCGCGAACCGACTCTATCATGCCGGTGGCCAGTTCGGCATGGGTATCGGGAAAGCGTTTCTGGGCCGCCTCTGTCAACTCCCAAACCTGCACGGGACGCCCAACGCCGTGAATTTCAGACGTTGCCACAACCAATCCCGCCTCGGCCAACCGGAGCAGATGTTGGCGGGCGGCTTCCTTCGTCACGCCCAGGATGGAGGCCAACGCCTGGGCACCCTGCGGACCCTGGGTTTTAAGCAGGAACAGGAGCCGGTCGGCGGGGGAACGCGGCGGGTGAGGCGAATTTATCAAGGTTTTGTTTGACATATTCGGGCTGCAAATTTATCAAGTAATTACTTCCTAAATATGGCCCGCCGGCGCCCAGCCCGCAAGGCCCGGCGGAGCGGCTGGAGGCCGCCGTTGAGCTCATAGGAAAGCGGTGCGAAAACGATGAAAGCGATGAACCGATTGGCAGGCAAGCGGATCCTTATCACGGGCGGCTCTCAAGGTTTGGGCCGTCAGCTGGCGCTCGACTTTGCCCGCGCAGGGGCCGAGGCGCTAGTGTTAACCGCACGGCATCGGCCGGCCTTGGAGGCGGTGCGGGCGGAGGTCCTCAAGATCGCCACGGGGACGCAAGTGGTTGTCATCGACGCGGACCAAAGCCGGCCTAAAGACGTCGAGCGTACGGTGGCAACGGCCTTAAGCGCGTTCGACGGCAGGCTCGATGTGTTGGTCAACAACGCTTCCACGATTGGCCCAGCGCCGATGCCGTACTTGCTGGACTACCCGTTGGAAGATTTCCAGGCGGTACTTAACACAAATTTGGTGGGTCCCTTCCAGATGATCCGTAACGCGCTACCGGCCATGATCGAGGGCGGGGGTTCCATCATCAATGTGACGAGCGAGGCGGGGATGGTCGGCTACTCCGGCTGGGGCGCCTACGGCATTTCGAAGTTCGGTTTGGAAGGCCTGTCGCAAACGTGGGCGGCTGAACTGGCGGAAAGCGAGGTGCGCGTCAATTGGGTTGACCCGGGCAACATGAACACGGCGATGCACCGGGCTGCCGAACCAGAGGAGGACCCGAGCCAGTGGGCGGATCCGGCCGAGGTGACCGAGGTGTTCGTCTTCCTCGCTTCCGACGAATCTAAGGGGGTGACGGGCAAACGCTTCCAGGCGCAAGAGGATTGGCAGCAGCAATTGACCAACCCCGCTGGCCGCCAGGGATCAATCGTATAAACCCCGCCCTGTCGGTGTGGCCGCTCCGTTTACGTTTATCCTGCCCGAAGAACTCTGCGCAAAAGAGCCGCCGGAGCGCCGGGCCTTTGCCCGAGACCAAGTCCGGCTTTTGGTGCTTGACCGGGCGACGGGAAAGGCGACCCATGCGCGATTCGACCGCCTTGGTGAATTTCTGAAACCAGGCGACCTGCTGGTGTTCAACTCCAGCCGCACCTTGCCTGCATCCCTCCAAGGCCGCGGCGCCTCGGGCGGCCCGTGCGTCGAAGCGCGCTTGGCGGAGCACCTGCCCGATGGCTCGTGGCTTGCCCTCCTGCGTTGCCGGCGAGGCGACCCTTTCGGGAGCGGGCTGCGAGCGGGCTTGAACATCGAATTTGGGGAGGGGTTGACCGGGGTGGTCGAAGCGCGCAACGAACGGATCCCGCGGCTCTGGAAACTGCGATTTTCCAAAACTGGTCCCGAATTGATCGACCTCATTTACCGCTTGGGGCAGCCCATTCGCTATGAATACGTGTCCGCGCCCTGGGCTCTGGACTACTATCAGACCATCTATGCCAAAGAGCCGGGCTCAGCTGAAATGCCCAGCGCCGGCCGGGCGTTTACCTGGAAGCTGCTCTTCGAGTTGCAACGCGCCGGGATCGATGCCGCTTACCTGGTGCTGCACACCGGATTAAGTTCCTACCTGGATGAAACGTTAGACCGGCAGCACCTTGCCTCGGAAGAGGAATACTTCATCAGCGAACCCACGGCAGAGAAGGTACGCCGCACTCGGGAGCACGGTGGGCGGGTGATCGCCATCGGCACCACCGTCGTGCGGGCGCTGGAAGCGGGGGCTCTCTGTGCCCGCCGCCAAGGGGTGGAGGCGGGCCACCGCTACACCCGGTTGCGGATCACTGCCACCCACTCGCTTCGGGTCGTCGACGGGCTGCTCACGGGCCTGCACGAGCCCGAGGCCAGCCATCTCGAGTTGCTGAGCGCGTTTTTGCCGGCAGAACAGCTTTGCGCGGCGTACGAAGACGCCCTGCGCTTACAGTATTTGTGGCACGAATTCGGGGACCTGAATCTAATCCTCTAACTGGCCTAAATCCCTTTGGGGAACTGCTGGCCCTGAAGCGTCCCTATCTGACCGTTGCGCGCCTGGGCGCTATGCGGGGACCGGTCTCAACCGAGCGTAGCGCATGGATGAGCGCCAAACATCCAATCACGTTCAGAGGCCGCGCTCCGCTCTTGCGCCGCCGTCGCGAGAGCGCAGAATCGGCCGACCTCCGGCCCTTGGTAGCACCATCCAGGTGCAGAAGCTGTGAATCAATCCACTGAGTTGAATTTTGCTCGATAGACATAGGATGCGGCTTTCTACTTTGAAAGTTTACGATTAGGTCCGGTGGTCGCAGCGTGCAGTCTGAAGTGCATTGCCGCGGGTAATCTATTCTTGGCCGGGAAGCGGGTTCATTATGACAAGCACCCGATACACCGAATCACAAATTCGGAGACGG
>JAFAKL010000183.1 GCA_019235445.1 Verrucomicrobiota bacterium
AGGGATAACACGCTCGTGCTTTGGTTCTTGCGTGGGGCGGGATTGACTCCGTAATCGACTCGAACAGGTCCGACGGGCAGATTGTACCGCAGCCCGCCGCCAACACCGGTGGCGAAATTATCAAAAGGGGTATTGCCGGTGCCTCCGGCATCGACAAAGGCTGCTCCCAACAGATCCCCGTAAATTGGAACGTCGTATTCCACATTGAAGATCGACCGGGCAAGCCCGCCGATGGGATGATTCTCGGTGTCCTTCGGGCTGAGTTCGGTCTCATAAAAGCTTCGCACAGTAGTCGAACCGCCGTTAAAAAACCGTTCGTCAATTGGGACAGCGATAAACCCTTGGTTGCTGCTGATGTAACCTAACCGCGCACCGGCAGCCAGGAGGGTTTTTCCAAAACTGAAGTAAGTCGAATATCGACCTGTAAGACGAGCAAAACTGGCATTTCCATCGACGCTCTCCGAATAGGACGCAGAGCCGTCAACAACCCATCCCTTGCGCGGGTTCGTTGGGCTGTCCCGGAAATCCAGGGTTTGTGAGACGCCCAACGTAATCAATTGATAACTGGTAGGACCGACCAGGCTTTCCGGGTGGATCACAATGGAGCTGATGTTTGACTCCTTCGCTTCGAAAAAAGCAGTGGTTTGGACTCCTTTTCGAAACGTCTTCTTCAAGCGAATGCGTGCGTAGTAGTTCTGAATGGAGTACCCGATGAGTTCTTTCACGGAAATGCCGAGGGCCGAGGTAAAATCCAGGTCACTCTCAAACAACCAGGGATTTTCGTACGAAATTTCGCCGTCCGGACCGCGACTGGTGTAATTCGCATGAACCGAAAAGATCCGACCTAATCCATCGATGTTGCGGTTGCTATAGTTCGCACCCAGAATAATTCCATTGAAGGTATCGTAGCCGGCGTAGAACCCTAATTCTTTCGGTTTTGCTTCCTGGGGACTAGCAACCAGGGCAATGGTATCATCGGCTTGCGGTACTTCCTCGATATCAATCGAATCATACAAGCCAGTCATATAAAGCTTGCTGTACAAATCTTTTAGCTTTTGCGGGTCGTAGATTTGGCCACGAAGGGGGGCCAGGCGCCTGGGCAAAAACTCTGGTCGGAGGCGAGCGTTTGGCTCCTGGCTGGCGATGACCGCTCCGAACTGGTAAATGGCGCCGGGAACGGAATCGACGGAGATTGGTACGCGGCCTCCCTCAATGCTATTAAAATCAGGGGTAACCGTGACCGCGGCCGAATAGTATCCCTTCGATTTGAAGATGAAAGTCAAATCTCTTTGTAAGTTTTGCAGCTCTGCTTCGGAATAAGGTTTTGGGGGATTAGTTAACGATTTGATTTTGGCCGCAAATTCTTTCCTGGCAATGTTATAATTATTATAAAAATGAATCGGTCCAAAAAAGAATCTGGGTCCCTCGTTAATCGTAACGATCGCGTTGACCGTTCCGGTGCGATTATCCGGCATGGTAGCCAGCTTTACCATGTCAACTTTTGGAAAACCTTGGGAGACGTAGAAACTTTGCAGTAAGCTTGTCCCTGTGATCAGATCGGATTCAACGAATGGAAGCTCCTTCTGGAACTGCGAATAACGAGAGCGGGTCGTGCCGATCATATAATCCCTCAGAGTCGAGGCTTTAAACGTTTTGTTTCCTTCAAAGGTAATGGTGCCCAGCTTGTAGTAGGGTCCCTCCATGATATAGAGGTCAAGGTAAGGCTCCTGAATCTTGTATTTGACGTCGACCATCGGATAACCGCGGCGTCGGTAGAAGGTTTTAAGATAATACGCGGTGTCGTCGGCCAAAGGTGTACTAAGACCTCGCTGCTGAATCCAGGAGAGAGGGTCCGCGAGCGCGATGCTGAGTTCCCGGTTGCTGAACTTCGAATTTCCGGAAAAACGGACGCGTGCTGCAGCATTGGGAGGAGGAGCGCTGTTGTTGATTAATTCTGGTTCGATTGGTTTGGGAGTTTGTTCCCGCTGCGCCAGCAGTGAGACCGCGAATGGATCCAGGAACAACACCGCAATAGCAGCAAGCGCACACTTCATCGGAAGCGAACCAGGTACTTTAGACGACCTTGATAACTGCTGGTGCCAAAATCACCGATTATTTCCCAATTTTTCGTCAGCTTAAATTGACTTACGATATCCTGTTCGCCTGCTTTCTCTCCCGGGGCGACATTCACCGAAAAGCGATCGGAGAATGACTCCCTTTGTTGATTAGAGCGATTCGTGCTGGGAAACAACTTTTTGTAAGCCTGTTGCAGAACGGCGAACGTCGCCCGGCCTGCCAGCAGCGAAGGATTTTGCTCGTAGGTCGAACTTGGGGAGCCGGTCGCCAGGAGAACCAGAATATCTCCTTGCGCCAGCGGTGGCGAGCTGTCGAGAAACACCGTCGGGTTTGATACATTTCCAAAGATGCGCGCCCGCACCTCGTAATCACTTACGGTGGAATGCCCGGTTATGCTGAGGCTCGGATCCAGCATATTTCCACCCTGAACAAAATTAATGCTGCCATTCTCGATTTCCATCTTACTGAAAGGGAGCGATGCCAAAAGTCGATCGATTCGGACATAACCGGTGAGACTCGGCGCCGCGCCAGTGCCGCCTACTTGCAAGTTAATGGTGACTTTGCCTCGTGCCAGGTTGCTCTGAATCAAGAACAGATCATCCGTACGGACTGCAATGTTAAACTTCCAATCTTTGAAAGGAGGAGTTTCCACGGCAATCCTTGGCAGCGCCGCCGTTGGTACTTGCGGAGGGGGGCGGCCCGGCAGATTAAGCGGTAAAATGTCGATATCTTTAAAAAACCGGCTGTCAGTAATGCCGACCGTTCCACTCACCTCTCCCGAGGACAACGGGCCGCGGATAGCCAGGTTCAAATTTGCCCGCACGATGATTCCGTCGGTTCGGACCAGCAAAACCTGGTTGCCGGTCACTCCGAGATCAAATCTCGGATTTGTACCGTCCTTTAGATCGATTCCTCCATTCATTCCGAAACCGCCTCCGCCTGCCAATCCCTTAAGTTGCGCAATCTGTATATGATCGCGCTGAAACGCTATTTTCGCGACGAAATCGGAGATTGGCGGAACCGCATCGGTGGTCTGGAATCTCGAAAGAGAGGCGTTGATGCTTCCCGCCAGATCCGGCCGTTTGATGGTGCCGCCGATGGTCACATCGGCGCCCACCCGTCCTTCGACGACTTTGATATCGGGGACGATTTTACGAACGAAAGCGAGATCGTTGTCAGGCCATTTGAGAGCGAACTGAAGCGGCGTCTTGTCGGAAACGCTGGCGTTCTGAATGATCTGGCCGAGATCAAGGGGCATGCGGCCCGTCAAGGTAAGAGGATGGATATCCGGTTGCTGTATCTTCCCCTCTGCCGTCAGCACTTTGTCCGCGATGTGAATGGAGAGATCACCGGTTGCTGCTGACAAACTGGAGATGCTGGTCGACCTTACGTCCCGAGCGTTTGCGGTAAACTCGATGAGAGGACTTTGCAACGTTTGCGATGCCTGCAGCCGGAATCCAATCGTCCCTGTCACTTGCGGCTTACCGGTCTGAAATGAGTTAAGAGCAATTTTGTTTCCCTGAATGTCGAGTTCGATCGGTTGACCAAGGGCCAGAGGAACTTTCCGTCCTGATTCCAGATCGAGCGGAATTTTAAGGTTCCCGGTGATCGCGTTTCCATCTCGCCGGATGTTTAGTTGCGGGATCTCGAACCACTGGGGACTGAACCGGATCGCTGCGTCCGCGTCCGCGTACGGGGAGGAGAGTTGAAAACGAGGAACTTCGACTTGAAATCCTTGATAGTGAGCACTCGCATCGAACTTAACATTTTGGATTCCCTTGATCTGGAATCGGTCCCCGTGCAATTCGAGATCACCGATTTGCTCTTTAAGCGGTCCATTCCCTTTCCAACTGGCATTCAGCTTTCCAGCCAGGCCGAGGTCCTGGCCGAATGATTTGATCAATTCGTTGAGGAATCCCAAGTCCTGGAACTGGATCGTCGCGTTGGCCTCGTAGTTGTAGGGATCTTCCAGAAGCGCGTCTCCTTTCGCGTCAAGGAAATTGTCTTTGTTGAAGGTGACTTTGCAGCTCGGCAGTTGAAGCTTTTTCTGTAAAAGATTTCCGTCGATGTCGATGCTCTGTATTGTCAGTCCGCGATACTTAATCTGGCCTCCCGTGACGCGAAGATTCCCATCGGGAATCAGGCTCCTCGCGTCTCCGGAAAGGGACCAGTTTGCATGAATGTTTCCTTTTGCCGCGGAGGTTTCTCCCACCCTGTTGAGCAACCCCTTGAAGACGCCAAGATCATTCAGTTCGACCGCTCCCTTCGCCGTGTAGGGATGCGGAGAGCTTAACCCGAGGTCCGCGGTGAAATCGACAAAATTGGCAGCATCCAGGGTGATTCGACCCCTTCCAATCGTGGCGGTCAAGTTTTCCAGGTGCGCCTCGACGTTGATGTTCTGGATTGGTAGTCCGCGATACTGGATCGCCTCACCTGTCAGGCGCAGTTGAGCGGTAGGATCGTGCATGTCGCCCTTCCCGGAAACGTTAACATCAAGGCCTCCGGCGAGATCGGCTGGCTGGCCGGCGTTTTTGAGCACTTCGTTGAAGGCTCCCAGGTCTCCCAGCGCGATCTCGCCGCGAGCCTGATAGGCGAAAGGCGCGGCGATCCCGACGGCTCCAGTTACTTCTATAAAATCGTTCTCATTCACTTCGATACGGCAGGTCTTGAGTTCTGCTTTGGCGTCCTCAACCGCCGCATTGATCCGGATAGACGGGATCTGCAGGCCCCGATATTTGAATTGCTGCCCGGAAAGTTGAATCTGGGCACCAGGATGATGAGCATCTCCAGTCACCGAAAACGAGCCATTGAGAACGCCCGCCAACTCACCTGGTTGTCCGAGGTTATTGATCAGTCCATTGAACACGGCAAGATCCGTGAGCGCGATGGTGCCATTCACCGCGTAGGGATATGGTTCGGCGAGCTGGGCCGTTCCTCGTAAATCCACTCGATTTGCCTTATCGAGGGTAAGACGACACATCTGGATTTCCGCGTTTGTCTTTTCGGCGGTCGCCCTGAGATCAATATCCTGAACAACAACTCCGCGATACTGGAGTTGGCGGCCCGAAACCTGAAGCTTGGCCGCGGGATTATGAACGTCACCACTCGCGACAAAGTCGACCTTGAGCCCGCCGCTCATCCCCGGCTCAAGACCCAGGTTTCTGAGGAATTCATTGAGCACGGCCACGTCCTTGAAAGCGACCTCACCATTTCCTTGAAACGGGAATGGTGCGTTCATTTTGGCAGACCCGGTGAAGTGCACGTAGTTATCCGGATCAAATCCAAGTCGAAAATCGTGGAGATCAGCCTCGCCATCCTTGAAGACTGCATCCAGGGAAAGCGATTGCAGGATCATCCCTCGATAGCTTAACTGGCTCCCCCGGGCTCCAACTGTTCCGCCAACCCGTAGACGATCCAACCGGAGGTCCCCGTTTGCCGTCAGGGTGCCTTGGATCAGATTTTGCCGGATGAAGTCAGAAATGGACGCGAGGTGGAAAGTGAGCTCGCCACGGACCTGCTTTGGATCGAACGATTGGTCCGGGAGCGGCAAGGGTAGCTGCGTAGAAATCTGGATCCTGCTCGCGCCAGACTGTACGTCCGTACTGGTCGTCGCCGTTTTCCCATCCATCGTTTCAGCAGCGATCCCAATATGTTGGATCCGGGCATCCTGGTACGAAATGTTTGCGCAGTCGCTGAAAACCGCGGCCGCCAGGGAGGGCCAGATAGCTTTCGAGGCCGGCAGTCTCGCAACGGCAAATACGGTCGAACTGACTCCGGAAACAAACGCTCCGGGCATTGCCTGAGGCAGGCGGATTCCCGCTACGGACTCTCGAAAGATCGCCTGCGCCCTTCCGTTCAGCAGTCGAATGCTCCCGGTACTCAGGCTGACAGCATTGAGCCCGGGAACGTAGCGTTCGGGTTCGGAGACCGAGGCGGCGATCCCAATGTTCGCGGATGACCCGGTTTGGAGCTCGTCCCATGTTTCCGGGAGATTGAAGCTTCCGGTCAATCGCACTTTGTTTGGACCGGAGTCTACCGACAATTCCTTGAGCTCTCCTTTTCCTTGATGGATGACCAACGAAATAGTCGCCGTGCCGACAACATAATCCTGGTACCGGAGGCCGCTTCCGGCAGCGGAGATCGCCCCGGAGAAAGTACTCGGCCGATCAGGTTCTCCATCGAACTGGATTTCGAGTTTTGGGGCTGAGCCGGCGACCGGCAACGACCAGAGCTTTTTTATCGGCTCGAGTTGCAGGTCGGTCGCATTCATTGCTAAATGGATGAGGGGCCTCTCCCCGGGTTGAATGTAGGATACCTTCGCTGCGACAGAGCCACCCAACGCCTGGCCGTCCAGAGTCATGTGATACTGACCCTCTTCTGAGCCGGATAAATCGACTTGCAACTGATGAACGCGCACCAGGGGTTCGAGGGCGAGGTCTGTCAGTAACAGTTTATTCCGGCTGTAATGCAAGCCCGCCTGCAGCTGATGCCAAACACCAATCCCCGGCAGCCGGAGAGTTTCACAACCCAGCCGGCCATCCGCGCCCTGCTGAAATTGCAGTGCGAAATGAGTTACCTCAAAATCCTGACCCTGGTTGCGAACGATAAGATTAACCTCTTGGAGATCGATCTTTTTGGGTAGTAGTTGCGGTAGCCGCAAGCCGCTTGGATTTTTTTGCGGAGGTGCGGAGGTGGGGCGGACGACGACATCGACTTTCTTCAATTCGACCAGTTCGATGACGTTGAGGAAATCCTTTTTCAGCAGGCGGAATAAGTTGTATCGGACTGCGACCCATCGGGCATCCAGGCGTTCCAACGCCGCGTTGCTATTCTGGGGCAGCGCCTGCAGATGCAGATCTTCTAGGTAGAGGCTCGAAAAAATGGACCCGTGGATCTTAAACTGGAGCGAGTACGCCTGAGACTTGGCAAATTCATGCGCTACAAGCTGGGCAACCGCAAAGAAAATCTGCTGATAAAAGACAAGTACAAGCACAACCAGCAGCAGCAGCCCGCGAAACAGGTATTTGAGCCACTGGCGTCGCTTTGCTTTTTCCGGCATGAGATTGAGAGGACTCAAAAATAAAACGGTATACCGAAATCTTCGAAAGCCTTTTTATTTTCGCTCAGATACTTCGTTCCGAGCTGCTCAAACCCGCCGGTTGCTTGGAAGTGTGCGATGAAATCATTGATTTGCTTTCGCAGGTCGTCGTTGCCTTTTCGAATCCCCATGGCCCATTCCTCCCGCTCGAAAGGCTGCAGGATTGCTCGGGTACGATCCTCGTGTCTTTTCCAGTTCTGGAATACGGAAATCTGATCGTAGATAAAACAGTCCGCTTTTCCTTGGCCAACTTCGATCGCGCACGCACTCTCGTCGTTGAAGACGAGAATCTTTGCTTTTTTGAAATGTTGAAAGGCATAGATATCGGCAGTGGTCCCCTTTTTCACCGCGACTTGATGGCCGGGCTTATCAACATCATTGATGGATTGAATATCGCCATTTTTGTTGGCCAGGATCGCCAGACCCATCTTCAAATAAGGATCGCTGAAATCAATCGACTTCTCGCGATCCGCCGTTTTGGTCAATGACGAAATAATCACGTCTATTTTACCGGTCTTCAAAGATGGGATCAGCCCGTCGAACGGGATGTTTTGGAATTGGATAGGCCGGTTCAGGTATTGGCCCAGGGCCTTGGCCAGGTCCACGCTCACGCCGGCCGGCTGGCCGCTCGAGTCCAGCATTTCGAAGGGTGGGAAGGACATTTCCATTCCCACGATCAACGGCTTCTGTTCGGCCCGAAGACTAAGAATGAGAAACCCGCAAATGGTGAGCAGCAGAATAGAGAGTTTCACAAATGGACTTCTATTCTCCCGTACAACCCTTTTCAATCACGGAGATCATTCGCCTGAGCTCGCTGAGCCGGTCTTACCTTGACAACGCGCTGACCCTAACTAAAACAAAATGCTTGAAGTAAAGGACCTGACCATCAGTTTCCGGTCAGCGGACGGGAACATCTCCGCAGTGCGGTCCGTGTCCTTTCAGTTGGAAAAGGGAGAGACTCTCGCCATCGTCGGAGAAAGTGGCAGCGGGAAAAGCGTGACTGCCATGGCCCTGACCAGGCTCCTCCCAGAGCCTCCTGCGCTCTATCAATCCGGTGAAATCCTGCTGGACGGCCAATCAATCCTGGAGATGAACGAAAAAATGCTCCGCAAGGTGAGAGGAAGCAAGATCGGCTATATCTTCCAGGAGCCGGCGACGAGCTTGAATCCGGTGTTTTCCATTTATGAGCAAATCGCCGAAACGATTCGATTACATCGGCCGGATGTCCGTGAGGTGCGCAGGGAGGTGATCTATTGGCTGGATCAAGTTGGAATTGCGGATGCGGCTCGCAGGATGAAAGACTATCCCTTTCAGTTCAGCGGCGGAATGCAGCAACGCGTGATGATCGCCATGGCTCTCTGTTGTCGGCCTGGCATCCTGGTCGCAGACGAGCCAACAACGGCACTGGATGTTACGATTCAGCGCCAAATCCTCGATCTTTTCCAGGCGCTCAAGGCCAAATACCATATGTCGATCATTCTCATCACCCACAATTTTGGCATTATCCGAGGGTTGGCGGACAAGGTAGCGGTCATGTTTCGTGGCTGCGTGGTGGAATTCGGGAACGCGGAAAAAGTTCTGCGTCAGCCACAACATCCTTATACGCGCGCCTTGATTGAGTGTATCCCTAGGGTTGGCCTCAAACTTGATCGTCTGAAAACGATTGATTATTCCAGTCTGCCACCGGTTTAAGACATTGGTTCAACTCGATTGGTCCAACTAGATAGTAGTTCCCAAGCTCACCGTCCTACGACAAACGCATTGTTTACCATGAACAAAGTAGAGTTAATCGAAGCGGTGCAAAAGCAGCTCGGAGGCGTAACGAGTAAGGCGGGAGCGGAAAGGGCATCACAGCGGTCATTACCGGGAATAACGGGTCTGGCGTTGACTTCTAAATAAGATGATCGCTAACCTTTGCCCATCTACTGGTATGAAGAAATTAACAACACTCACTGGTCTCTCTGCACTTCTGATCATTCATTCCGCATTCGCGGCAGATACTTACGTCATCGACAAAGCGCATTCGTCCATGGGGTTCCAGGTACGACATCTATTTTCGAATGTTCCCGGCAAATTTGACGCTTACACCGGCACCATAACTTACGACGAAGCGAGTCCTGACCAATCCTCGGTGGAAGTGAACATCAAAACGGCGAGCGTCGATACCGGGGTCAAAATGCGGGACGACGATTTGAGATCGCCCAATTTTTTCGATGCCGCGAAATATCCGGAGATTACTTTTAAAAGCAAATCTGTGAAGGCAAGCGGGCAAAATACCTTCGATGTCACCGGTGATCTGACCATGCACGGTGTCACTAAGGAGGTCGTTTTGAAGGCCGAACTGATTGGCAAAGGAGCTGGCATGAAGCCGGGATCCATAGTCAGCGGCTGGGAGGCGACAGCTGCGGTCAAACGCAGCGATTTCGGGTTGGCCTGGAACAAAGTGATTGAGGGAACCCAAGTCGTCGGAGAGGATGTCAAGATTGAACTGCACGTCGAGGCCGACAAAAAGTAGTGCTTCTGAGGCGCTCGCTTCGAGGAGCGAAACTCCGGGTGCTTCGTCGAGGGCCGCTTCAGGAATCGATTTCAGTGCTCCCATGGATTGGAGGGAAAAGCCCTGTGGCTGACGCGGTCCTTACTGCTGAGGAGATGAAGCAGGTCGAGAGGACCGCTTTCGCCGATGGGATTGAAGCCGAGAGCTTGATGGATCAGGCCGGCGAGGGGATCGCAAACGTGGTTTTGAAGCAGGAAGCTGGTCCTGGGATTTTGGTTGCTTATTTAGGCAAAGGGAACAACGCCGGTGACGCCATCGTGGCCGGGTCACTGCTGGCCAAGTCCGGGTGGGAAATATGGACCCGTTCCCTGGTTCCCGAAAGCGAACTCCAACCCCTTCCCAGGAAAAAATGGCAAAATTTGGAGGCGCACCAGATTCTGAATCCGATCAGCGATTTGCCCGGAAACGGACCCAAAGTGATCCTGGATGGTCTGCTCGGGCTTGGCTCGAGGGCCGCCCTCAACCCCGCGCTGAAATCATTGACCCGGGAAATCAATGCGCTGCGCCTGAGATCAAACGCCGACGTCTATGCAGTCGATCTTCCCACCGGCTTAGGGGAGGAAAGCATCGATCCGGACGCTGTTTTAGCGGATTACACGGTCACGATCGGTTTTCCCAAAACCGCACTTCTCCGGGAAGACGCGTCGAATCACGTTGGCCGGATCCTGGTCATCGACCTGGCGGAATTGACCGCTCGGGCGCCAAAGGAGGCTGGCCGAACTATCCTCTCCGGCCCCTCAAATCTCAGGGAATTCGCCCTGCGCCGGCTATTCGATTCGCACAAAGGCGATTTTGGCCGGGTCGGAATCATGGCGGGTTCTCGGGGTCTCGTCGGGGCGTCCGTGTTGTGCTCTGAAGCCGCGGCCCGTGCAGGCGGGGGACTCATTTACTTGTATGTTCCAGAGGACATTTATGGCCTCGTGGTGAGCAAGGTTTCCCCGGAGATCATGGTAAAACCGACGCGTGACCATCGCTCCGTGCTTGAGGAACGGCTAGATGCCCTAGGCGTAGGCCCGGGCCTGGGCTCGATCGCGCGGGGGCAAATTCTGGATGTTGTAGCTCAATTTAAAGGACCGATGGTGGTGGATGCGGATGCGCTCAATGCCCTTTCGACCGCCATGGGCAGCCTTCACGAATGCGCCGGACCCCGTCTTCTCACCCCGCATCCCGGTGAAATGGCGCGGCTGTGGGCCACTGCAGGCAAAAGCCGCCTCCAGATCGTCCAAAGTTTCACGGCCGCTTATCCTGTGGCGCTGCTCCTGAAAGGATCGCGCACCCTGGTAGGGCAGTCTGGTCAGCCAATGGCCTATAACTCGACCGGCACCCCGGGACTTGCCACCGGCGGATCAGGCGACGTTTTGACCGGCGTTTGCGCCGCCTTTCTGGCGCGGAATATTCCGGCCTACCATACGGGACGTTTGGGTGCCTGGATTTGCGGCCGCGCCGCGGAACTGGCGGTAAATGATTCGTCGGAAGAGTCCATGCTCCCTTCGGATCTTTTCTCCCGCCTCGGCGCCGCTTTTCGAGAACTCCGGAACGGCTGAACCTGCCGTTCTCCCGAGCTCCCTGTTTCCGGCATTCTTCAGGTCAGGTACTTTTCCAGTCGTTCTCTGAGTTCAGCTCTCGCGCGAAACAAAATGCTTTTGACCGCCGCCACGCTTGTTCCCATCACCTTGGCGATTTCTTCATAAGGCATTTCCTCATACCGGCGGAGGATAATGGCCATGCGCTGAGATTCCGGGAGTTGGTTGATCGCTTCCTGGATGGCGCGCTGAAGTTCTCCCTCCAGCAATACGCGATCCGGTTCTCTTTCCGCGCGTTCAATCGGTTCCGCGAGTTCGTCGGATTGATCCGCAAAGTGACGCTTTCGTCGGAGTTCGTTGAAGACCAGGTTGCGGGTGATGCGAAACAGCCAGGTGGTAAACTTTGCCGTTGGTCGATAACGCGGCGCCGATTTCCAGACGCGAATAAAGACCTGCTGAGCCAGGTCTTCGGCCTCGGCCTCCGATCCCAGCATTTTGCTGATGGTCCCGATCACGCGAGCCTGGTGCATTTCCACCAAAAGCCTGAAAGCTTCCATGTCACCCTCTCGAACACGCGCCATCCAGCCGATTTCAGGCTCAACGCTTACATCGGGATGGATGGACGGATTTAACATTCGACGGGCAGAACTCATCGTATCCTCTACAACACGCTGCAACCTTAAAGGTTGCTTTGCAGCTAAGGAAATTTGTCGCGAGCTTGAAGCGAGAATCGTCCTGTGTCAGGTTTAATTTGTGAAAAATTTCACAAGCCTCCGGCTTGTTCCGCAAGAACTGCGTTCAATCTGCGATAAGGTCGTCGCGTCTGAGCGGATCGATGAGGACGAAGCCGCGCGCCTCTATCGCTCCACAGACATCAACGCGCTCGGGCTCATCGCCAACATCGTTCGGGAACGAAAAAACGGGAATCGCGCCACCTACATTCTGAATCGGTACATCAATTACTCAAACATCTGCATTCTCTCTTGCCAGTTCTGTGCTTTTGGGGCCAGAAAACGCGACCCGCATGCGTTCGAACTGGCCATTCCCGAAATCGTGGAGACCACCCGGCAATCGCTCAAGCTTGGAATTACTGAGGTCCATATGGTGGGCGGCCTTCATCCGACGCTCCCGGGTGAATGGTATCTGAACCTGTTGAGAAGCCTTCGCGCGCTGGATCCTGAACTCCATATTAAGGCGTTCACGGCCATCGAGATTCGCCATTTGGCAGAGCGCATCTTCAAGATGCCGCTGGCAGCTATGCTGCAAACATTGCGTGACGCAGGTTTGAACTCGCTTACCGGGGGAGGCGCAGAGATTTTCGATCCCGTCGTCCGCGACAAGATCTGTCGCGGGAAGGAGACTGCGGAAGAGTGGAAAGAAGTGCATAGGCTCTGGCACACGATGGGTGGCCGCAGCACTTGCACGATGCTTTTCGGACACATCGAAACCGTTGAACACCGCGTCGACCACTTGCGTCAGCTGCGCGAGCTTCAGGATGAGACCGGAGGATTCACCGGCTTTGTTCCGTTTGCTTTCGTGCCCGAAACGACTGAGCTCAAACACCTCAAGCCTGCCTCTGGTCTGGACCAGCTTCGCAACCTGGCGGTCAGCCGAATCTACCTCGACAATTTCGATCACATCACCGGTTACTGGATCGCTATGACCCTGCCGCTGGCGCAGATCTCTCTCAACTATGGGGTGGATGACCTCCATGGGACACTGATGGAAGAGAAGATCTTCCATATGGCCGGCTCCAAAACGCCCCAAGAACAAACGAAGGCCACGCTCGAACGAACAATCCGCGAAGCCGGACGCGAACCGATGCAGCGCAACAGCTATTACCGCCCGATTCGAGTGAGCCTGCCCTCGCCATTGCCAGAAGTGGCTGCTTCGTAGACCAAACGAAAGTATCCTTTCCCAGAGGGACCAAACGAAAGTATCCTTTCCAGAGGGACCAAACGAAAGTAGCCCGTCCCGGAGGGACCAAACGAAAGTAGCCTGGCACGAAGTGCCTGGAAACAAGAGAAAAGTGGACCCGTCCTAGAGGGACGGTTGATCTGCTCACTACTCCCAGAGGTATCTTCCGAGGAAAGCAGAATGACACATTTGGAGGAAACCTTGATCAGTGCGCTAAACACGTGCCACGCTCCTGCGTCACCGCTGAACAACGCGTGCGCTTGGCCCTACGGAGGTGAGGTATTCAAACCGGAGTTCTGGTAGTAGGGCTTTTGGGGTCTCGCCGTGTCTGCTCCAGCGCAGAAACTGCCGGTATCCGGGCGTACCCGGCAATTTCTGCCGAATTCGGGAGGCCCGGCGTTCCGGCCCCGGGAAAATAAGGAGGTCAATCCAGGTTCGATAAAAAGATCACAATCGTAACCCGTTCTTTTAGAGTACCTTCCGTATCATATCGGTATCAAATTGTTTCGATGGTATTGAACCTGCTTTGAGAGGCCGCAAACCCGTGCCTAACCAAATGACAGCCGCTCCCATCCTAAACGAATTGTCCGACGCACCGGCAACAGCCGTCTTGGAGACCGACGAAGGTGCGTTTCAGCGTCTACTTGAGAATCACCTCCCGCTCGTTCGATCAATCGTCGAGAGAATGAGGCGCAAATTGCCGAGCAAGATCGAGGCGGATGAACTTTACAGCATCGGAGTAACCGGTCTTGTTGCAGCGGCAAGAAACTATCGCCCCTCCCGGGAGAGCAGTTTTGCAAGCTATGCGACAACCCGGATTCGCGGAGCGATTCTAGACGAACTCCGCCGAATGGACTGGATGAGTCGCGCCACGCGGTCCAAAGCCAAACGTCTCGGATCGGCTATTTCAAAGCTGGAGCAAGAGCAGGGCGGAACCGTTAGCCAGGATTCGCTTTGCGCCGAGATGCACCTGACAGAAGACGAATTGGCCGACTTGATGGAAGAGATCCGACCAGTGAAGTTTATCTCTTTGGACGGCGTTGATGAGCAGTCCGAGGTGGAGGAACAATCTTTGCACGAGATTATCCCGGACGATTCTTGCGTCGCGCCCTTGGACGCTTTGGAACGCAAAGAGGTTCTTTCGTTGTTAGCACTGCGGATGGAGCAACTCCCGGCGGTGCCCAAGAAGGTTTTGGCCATGTACTACTACGAAAACATGCGCCTTTCAGAGATCGCGGCCTGCTTCGGGTTAACCGAGTCCCGGATTTGCCAGATCCACACTCAGACGGTCGGACAACTCCGGCACTATTTGACTAACCTTTTGGCCTGAGATTTTAAATGCAACAAATAATGAACACGAAAGTTGAGTGGGATCAGTTAGTGGATGCGCTCAGAGATGAGTTGCAGGAGAAGGGGGGACTCATTCGTTTACTGAATCAACAGACTGAGACTCTATACCGTAGTGATGTCGCGGAAAACGAACGATTGGAAGAACAGATCCGGGTGCAACTGCGACTTATCTCACGTTGTACCCAGGGTCGGGAACTCGCGTTACGCCAGACTGCCACCCGATTCGAACTGAACGAAGATGTTCAATCCAGTGAAATTATCCGGAGTTTCCCAGAATACGTGCATCCCCTGCTTGAAGCCTTGTTTTCAGAGGTGGATCGACTCAGCAATCGGATGCAGGAACGCCTCCGACAAAATCAAGGACTGAAAGAGAGATTCCTTTTTGAAACCTCACCCACTGTTTGATGAGTTTCTAATCCCCGCTCGACTCACCATCGCAAATTACAGAAAGCAGCCAGGATGTTAATTTTATCCAGAAAGGTCAACGAAGGGATCATCATCGGCGATCTGATCCATATCAAAGTAACTCGGATCGACGGAGACGCCGTGAAAATCGGAATTGAGGCTCCTAAAGAGATCCCAATCTTTCGGACTGAAATTTATCAGAACGGTCATTCGGGAAGCCTGAAATCGTCTGGTATCAAAGCGGATCGCACGGTTCCGAACTGACGACTCAACCCTCCGACGAAAAGCTGCCCTTGCTTTGATCTCGGGCGGGAATGACCGCGGACGTCGGCGGACTGGAACCACCTGGTACACTAAGGGCGTCGACTTATGGTTGCCCCAAAAAGGAACCCAGGCGTTTCAGCGGTTCGATTCTATCGCAGAATATCTTGAAGGTGGCCAGGATCGGAACAGCGAGCAGGGTACCGACCACTCCCCACAGATAGGACCAAACGAGAAAGGTCAAGATGATCGCGATCGGGTTCAGGGTTAACCAGCGCCCGAGAAAAATCGGCGTGGCCAGGTTGCCCTCAATCATCGCACAGAAGACGTAGGCCAGAGGCGGCAAGAGTGCATACCAGACCGACTCAAAGTGAATCAGCGAAACCAGCAACATTGCCAGGATACCACCCGTCGCTCCAACAAATGGTATGTAATGAAGCAGGAACGCGGCCACACCCCAGAGCAAGGGATGGGGTAGTCCGAGTAAGCCTACGAGGATCCAGACGCTCAGCCCGACACCAGCATTGATCAAGGTGACCGAACTAAAATAGCGCGAGGCGGTCTGCTCAATCTCGGAAGCGATTTCGACGACATTCTGCTTTTCTGGTAAACCGGGAATCATTTCCACCAGCCTCTTTTGTAATCGCGATCCGTAGAGCAGGAAGAAGAAGGCAAGCACGTGAACAACAATCAGAAGTGCTAAAAATCCCGGTGCACTCGTCAGAATTCTCTCCACAAAGCTGGGTCCACTGATGGTTACTTGAGGGATGTTCTCCGGGTTTATCCAGTCGCCAAGGCGACGCATGGCCGGTGAGCTTTTTTGGATGGCCTGAAGAATGGGTGCCAAACGAGCCTGGATGTGGTCTACATAACTGGGGAACTCCGGTTCGAACCTCGCCAGGGAGGCGCTAAGTGCGGCAAAGAGGCAGAACAAGATGATGAAGAAACCCAGTGTGGCCAGGAGCGGCGCCCAGAACATTCCGAAACCGATTCTCTTCAGCCATCTAGTGACAGGCGTAAGAAGGAAACCGAGAAAACTTGCCAGCACGACAGGAAGAAAGAGCTCTGCAGCAACCTTTAGAGTACAGAAGAGAGCCATCACAAACAAGCCGATGACCGAAACGATAAACCAAAGTTGGACGGGCTTTGCCAAGTCGCCGGGCGTTGAAAGATCCGGACCATTGTTTGGGTCAATAGGACTATCCATGGTGCTCAGGACGTAGGAAAAGGTCGTTCGCTGAAAGCGCGGAGACCACCATTGGCCTCAGCCTCAGGGCATTTGTGTGGATGGGAACGCAGCATCAAAAGTTTATGCAGTAGTACGAGGCAAATGCTCAAGGGCAAAAGACGGATTGCCCGAGAATCAGCGGCTGCGTTGCTCGTCGGTTACGTATCGATTTAGATATGCGCCCTTCCTGAAAAGCAGCCAACCGAACTGCGGCGAATGGCGTGTTATTTCGGCCACAGTACACTACGATGCTGTCAGACCAGGAGATGAATTCCATGAACGCCCCCACCGTCGAATCGGTTGCCTCCACTGCTCGAGAGGAAGCGATCGCCTCTCTTCAGCAGCTTCTAGGCGATCGCTTATCGAGGGCTGCTCCGGTTCGTGAGCAGCACGGCAAGGATGCGTCCTATCACCCCTGTGTCCCACCGGATGCTGTGGCCTTCGTCCAATCGACTGAGGAGGTGAGCGAGATCGTCAAGCTCTGCGCTTGGCACAAGGTGCCGATTATCCCGTTTGGGACTGGCACTGGCGTTGAAGGCAGTGTCGTGGCGTTGAGGGGCGGAGTGTGTATTGATCTCTCGCGAATGGACCGGATATTGCAGGTCAGCACCGGTGATCTTGATGCCACTGTGCAGGCAGGGGTCACTCACGAACAGCTCAACGAGCATCTCCGAAATACCGGCCTGTTCTTTCCGGTCGATCCGGGTGCCAACTCCTCCATCGGGGGTATGGCGGCCACACGCGCTTCGGGCACCAATTCTGTGCGCTACGGTACGATGCGCGAAAACGTGCTCTCGCTCACGGTTGTGTTGCCCGATGGACGCGTCATCCGGACGGCCCGGCGGGCGCGGAAATCCGCTGCTGGATACGACCTGACCCGGCTCTTCGTTGGTTCCGAGGGAACCTTGGGAGTGATCACTGAGGTAACAGTCCGGCTCTACGGTGTCCCGGCAGCGATTTCGTCGGCAGTATGCTCCTTCCCCAGCGTTGAGGCTGCCGTCAGGGTGGTGATCAACACCATCCAAAAAGGCGTGCCCGTGGCACGTATCGAATTGGCCGACGCCGTGCAGATGGACGCGATCAATAAGTATTCAAATCTCGACCTGCGCGTCGCGCCGACGTTGTGGCTCGAATTCCATGGCCCCACCGGGAGCAGTGTAAAAGAGCAGGCGGAGACGGTTCAGAAGATCGCATCTGAGCATGGTGGCACCGGCTTTTCCTGGGCCACCAACCCGGAGGATCGCGGCAAGCTTTGGCGTGCGCGCCATGACGCTGCCTATGCGGATAAGGCGCTCCGCGAGGGTGCGCAGCTCTGGGCGACCGATGTTTGCGTGCCGATTTCGCGGCTGGCCGAATGCATCACCGAAACCCAGCAGGATCTCGCCGCCTCGTTTCTACCGGCTCCAATCGTTAGTCATGCCGGAGACGGCAACTTTCACGTCGTCTTCGTGCTTGATCCGAGCGAGCCGAAGGAGATGGCGGAAGCTGAACGGCTCAACGAACGGCTAGTCGATCGCGCGTTGTCACTTGACGGCACCTGCTCTGGAGAGCATGGCATCGGCTGCGGCAAGTTGGATTTCCTGATCGCCGAGCATGGGGAAGCCGTGAGTGTCATGCGCTCGATCAAGCAAGCGATCGACCCCGATAACATTATGAATCCGGGCAAGATCCTGCGGATCTAACCCTCTTTCCAGGCAGCCATGAGCGAAGCGATACAGGCCCTCAATTTGGAAGAGCTGGAATCGCTCGCTCGCGAGTTGCTGCCCCAGATGGCGTACGACTACTACGCCAGCGGTGCGGATGACGAGATCACGTTGCGCGAGAAAACGGCAAAAGGATGCGTTAATCGACATTCAAGCAATTGCTGCTGAGGCACTGCCTATCATTTTGCCTCTTTGAGCAGCGGAATGGTCTTTCCTACCGTCGCCTTTACGGGCAGTTCAACAATGGCCCAGCCGCTATGTTCGGTTTCGTCCTCAGAATTCAAAACATTGCCCAATTTATTGAGGGAAAAATCGGATATTTGGTGCTTGCCTTCCCAACGCAAATTAACCCTTGCCGTCCCTTCGGCCGAGTTCTCGTGAATGCTAACCACGGCTGCTTCATTTTCAGTTTCCATGCTCATTCCTCTCTTTCGTGCATGACAATATTTATTTAGACGTTAAAACATGCCAGTTTATAGGCGCATTTGGGAATTCTTTTCGAGGTGCGCATCACAGCGCTAACGATTCGTAAGGCCGCTAGCCGCCTGCAAATAGCTCTGTCTGAACGACGTCGGATAGATTTATTGGTTGTCGGTCAGCTGGCTGCAAAACTGCGCTGCTGGTGAGAGGGGGGTTGGTACCCTGGATGCGGGTAGCAGTGTCAACGCGAGGCAAGCCGCAATTCGGCCTTTACGCGAAGACGAATGAGTAGCTAAGCTTGCAGTATGAGTGCGCGCGTCGTCGAAGTCCAAGTTCGCGCCATAGTTCCTACGAGTGGTGGCTGCGCGGTTTTTGTTGGTAACGAGGACAAGGTTTTTGTGTTTTTTGTGGATCAAAGTGTAGGGACGGCTATTGCAATGTCCATGCAAGGCACGCAACCGGAGCGACCGCTGACCCATGATCTGATAGCGAGAATTTTGCGAGCGCTCGGAGCGAAAATCGAAAAGGTGATCATCAACGCTCTCAAGGGTGGTACCTTTTTTGGGAGACTTATCCTCAGTGAAGAGAACGAATTGCAGCAGAAGAGGATGATCGAGGTCGACGCCAGGCCCAGCGATTGCGTCGCCATGGCGGTTCAACAACGCGCAGCGATCTTTGTCAGCCTTGATGTTTGGGACAAGGTGGAAGACATGAGTGAGGTGCTTCGAAGGATGCAAGAAAATGGTCCGCAAGCGGAAGAGAGCGACGATAAAGAGGAACCGTAACAATTATTTGCACGTAAATGTCTGAGGAAGGCATAAACGAAGTTAGGGTCGCAATATAATTGTGTAACCCTACGGGGGGGTGGGGGAAATCCCCGGTATTTACAGGCTTGTTCGTCATGGGTGAATAGCCTCGCAACCCCGCCTTCGCAACATAAATACGCGGTCGCTCCCAGAACGCGAGTTGGTCCGGTGAACGCGGCTCAGTGCAACGTGTGAACTATCGCTCCGTTTGAAGTCCGAGTTGCGGAAGATTTACACCGCTGCCAATTTCCGGAGCTTTTTCTGAAGGCTGCATGGTGCGAAGCCGTCGAAATCCCAGGGCAAAATCACGGCAAAACGCGATCTTCATTGCCGTCCAATAGACTCGCCCTGGGACCAAGAACAAAGATCCACTCGAAGGCATGCTTTCACTCGAAGAGATCAAAGAATGGGCTGATAGCATCGAGACTCAGTCGATCTCGAAACTCGCCAAGTTTTGTCATAAGCGTTCAAGAATCGGCCACGGTGCGGTGATTGAAGTAGTATTCGCGGACGGTGTCAACGAATACCGGGTTTGGATTTTCCGCGAGTTGAATATTATCTACGTTGATGCCTTTCACCAAGGGGTAGAGTCTGACTTCAAGCTTTTCCGTGGACCCATTAATCGCCATTCGCTGGAATCAATTTCTGGCATTCTAAGACGTTCCGTTTAGCTCTTCGGCTCAGCATGCCGCTTGGGGGAACACCCGCCAGCAGGGGCAACGCAATCAAGTTCGCCGGTGAACCCTGCCCGCGCTGAGTAGCGGCAGTGAGACTAAGACCTCAGGGTCGTCGCCGGTGTATTGTGTTCTTCGGAGTGGCAGAACGGTTATCAGGTTCTGCCTTGGATCACCTCCGAAACAACTTGCAGGAGTGCGTCCGGAGTGAACGGCTTAAGCAGGACGGCGTCAAACCCCGCAGCCGGCGCTCGGATCTGATCCAGCGGCCTACTCAGCCCGGTGATCGCAACGACAGGTACTTTGCCGCCCTGTACGGCGTCTAAGGAGCGAATCTCTCGCAACAATTCAAAACCATCTTTGCCAGGCATCGCGATATCGGAAAGAACGAGGTCAGGTTGAAACTCAAGGACAAGTGTCAATGCGTCATCTGCGTTCGTGCACGCTCGAACAATTGAACCCAAACCCGATAAGAAGCT
>JAFAKL010000283.1 GCA_019235445.1 Verrucomicrobiota bacterium
AAAGCCCATGCTGCGCAGGAGGGGAACCTCGTACTGCATCAGCGTCTTATGGTTAAGGAGCCAAAGGACTCTTTTGTTTTTGGGTAACATATGAAAGGCCTCAGAGTTCATGCTGCTTGAGGATGCTCCATTGGCTCGTTCCGGGCCTGACAAACACAACCTTGGCCGAAGGCAGCTCGCTCGTTTTCTGTTCAGCTATCTCATGCCAAGTATCGGCTTGCTCATCGAAAGTAAAAAGAGCGAAACCATGAGCGAAGAAGCGGCGGAACCAATCAGCAGGGTTGATCCCAAGGCGCTTCAGATGCGACACACCGTAATCAACGATCAGTACGATGTCCCGATGATTGGCCAGGATATGTTTCATGCCCTCCAGTACGTCAAGTTCTGCGCCCTCTACGGTTATCTTGACGACATCGATGCGCTGGGCTTCGAGAAGCACATTATCCAACCTGTCCGTCTTGACCTGCAGTTCCGACTCCTCTTTCTCGTCGCCCAGCGGATACAGTGAATGGTGCCCAAAACCGGCTGAGACGTTGAACGCCGCCGGCCCTTCCGAGAAGGACAACGCGAGATTCATGCATCTGCAAATGGCACCTAGACCATTCAAATGGATCGATTTTTGCAGCAACTGAAATACCTTGGGCGCGGGTTCGAACGCGATCACCGCGCCTTCTGATCCAACTGCTCTCGCGGCGTGCAAGGTGTGAAAGCCAACATTGGCGCCGATGTCGACGAAAGTCATGCCTGCTTTAAGGATAAGGTCAAGCAACGCAGAGATTTCCTGCTCTGAATGTCTCCCTTCTAAAAGGAAGGTCGCGAGGCCAGGGTCGTCTATCGATGCTAACAAATAGCCATGGGGAGTGCGCGCAAGCAGTTCGTCCCGAAGAACCAGAACATTACGGTTTGCCAGAAGGTCGATCGACCGGTTTGCGTTCGCAAATTGTGATTCCAATCGGCCTAAGCGATCCACGAGAACTGCCATATCCCCGCGACGAGCGAGCCTTTCGGTGTGTTTCTGGATCTGCAACGCCTGTTGTCGCAGGGCTCCGATAGATTGTTCCACTTCGACGACGCGCTGTTGCCAGCTCGTGGTGAGACTTAACAAGTCCCCCCAAAACTGTCGCAGGGCCCCGACAGATTGTTCCACTTCGACGATGCGCTGATAGCCGCTCATTGTCAGATTTAACAAGTCCCCCAAAAAATAACCTCTCAAACGCGAAAGGATTGTCTCCGCACAGCGGGAGAAGAAGTGCCTGAGCGAATAACGCCTTAATCGAGATCGAATGGGTTCTGTCCAGCGTCCGAGGAATCGGCTTAACGAAGCGCCTCCGAGGCTCGCCGCCGAGTGGGGTAATAGCTCGCCAGCGCTCTGTTCGCAGTCCCACCGGGATTTCAACGAAGCGTCCGAAGGGACGTTTTCCGAAACCGGCGGCAACCCGTTAACAGACTCTTCAACCGCCAACGGCGAAACAAGCGGAGCGCCCAAAGGAATATCACCCGAAGCAGGGTGCGACTCGTCGCCACCCTGTTTGCTCTCCGGCGTGGATGCCGGCTCTCGAAGCAGGTTGGAAATCCGCTTTATTGGGTCGATACGGCTCTCGCTCCCGCAAAACAGCGAGCGGAAGTCAGAACTGACCTGCTGAACAATTGGTTCGTCAGGCTGCGCGCTCATGGCTCGAAGATTCGCACCTATTTGCATGAGCGCGTCGTCAGCAGGTTTTTCCTCCACGGCCGCCGCAAGCAACGGCTCAATCCTGGCGGCGTAGGCGTCGGGCGCATACTCAAACCGAGCCCACGCCCGAGCCCGTTTGCCTAAAAATGCTCTTTCACCGGCATCGACGACCAGCATTTCCAGGTACCGGGTGAGGTCCTCGATTTCACGTGCGGCTTTGACCTTCACGACACAATCTGGAGGAATGGAGGCGTAAAAGCCGGTGTCTGTAACGATGACTGCCTTGCCGTAGGACATGGCTTCGATGCACGAAGCAGAGGCTCCTTCAAGCGCAGGCCATCTCAGGCAGGAAACAATCTCCGCCTCGGCGTATCGCCAGCGCAGTTCGAAGTCGCTTACCGGTCCGTGCAAATGTACCAGGTCTTGCAGGCCCAACTGGCTGATAAGCGATAACAGCCTGATTTTTTCCGCGGCGACGATTTTCCCGACGATATCGTATTCGCACCGGGTACGAAGGAATGCTGAACGTGCTATCGTCTGGATGACTGATTCTATTCGCTTGTTGGGATTGACCGTCCCGACTGTCAGGATGCGTACATGCCCGTTTTGGCGCTGGACCTGGATATGCGGAGCCTCCTCGGACGCGGTGTAAGCGAGCGGAATTACGCGGACCGGACCAGCACACCATTTCGTTAGACGCGGCTCATAAAATGGCGCATGTGCGACCGCGGCAAGCGCTTTGCGAGCCAACCAATCGGTCATGGGGGCATGCGAAGCGGACCACTCTTGAAAATCCGCGTCCGCGCCGCGATCCCAGAATTCCTGTGCCACCTTTTCGCCGTAGAGCGACGATACAATCGAATGCGCAACTGGTCTTTCGCAGGTGCTCGCACACCACGCAAGAAAAAGGTTAACTAGATAAAAGTCGTGAAAGATGTAAACACCCGGATAGCGGTCAATCAAACTCAATACGCCGGCATGATTCGGAAAATGGTCACCAATGTTGTATACCAAAAGATCGTAAGCGCTGGAAGGGTCGAGATCACTCCCGAAATGCGACCAGTGCAGGAGTTCGACCGTAGGTGGAGGGCGACGATACTCAGCCAGTTCATGTTCATCAGAGGAAACTAACGTGATAGAATCATCACGGGCGGCCAAAGCTTCGACCACCAAGGAACTGAACCTGCCGATCGCCGAATCTTGGCTGTAGGGAGTGACCCATGCAATCTTCATGAGAGCAGCTTTTCGATTGTTATAGGCCAGGTCACATTAAGTGACTCCCATAGGTGGAGCGCTGCTTTTCCCATTTGTGCAGAATGAACCGGGTCGGACCAGATGGAATCCATAGCATCTGCAATGGCTTTTGCATCAGGTTCCACGACGTACCCGGTCTCGCGATCGATTATCAACTGCAGAATTCCGCCGGAATCTCTGAGAGTGATGACAGGTTTGGACGCCGATACTGCCTCCAACGTAACATAACCGACCGCGTCCTCATCCACCGGCAGATAAGCGCATGCGCTGGCGTGATTGACGTAATAAGCAATCTTTCCGACAGAATGGAATCCGAAATCGAGCACTACCCGGTCCTCAAGCTGGAGGCGTTCAACCATGTCTCGCAACCGATCGGCGTCGCCAGGCGTATCAGGCGGCCCAGCCACAATCAGGTTGCCAGCCGAGTTCGTGAATGCCATCGCTTCCACCAACAAATGTTGGCGCTTGGCAGAATTGATACGTCCACCAGCAAAGATGTAGCCATCATCTCCACGATTCACGAACAGCTCTGGATTATTCATGGGCGTCATCAGCACCTCGGAGTCAAATCCGTTGTAGCGCTTCAGTCGTTCCTGAACGACTCTGGAGATCGTAAAGATCCTGTCGCAGGTTGAAAAAGCCTGGGCGTCGGCACGACGAATCAATTCAAGAATCTTTTCTCCCCTTGGTGTCTCAGGAATGTTTGATTCACCACGATCTCGCAAATCATAAGCTTGGCGGTATTGATGCAATAACCACAAGATCTTTGGATCGTGTGGGATCAGGTAGGCTGGAAACTTCAAAGCGATGACTCTGTCTACATTAAAAAGCTGCAGCGAACGGTTCAGAAAGATCTCGTTCGCCAACCGCTCAAACGGCTCCCAAGAGAAAGGCACACGCAAGATTTCAGACCGTACACCTGGGGTGGCATTTAAGCGCGCGCTCAGCTGGTAAGCCAATTCTTCGGCCCCACCTCGCACGAACGGGGCCATATTATTCGCAATCAGGACCTTCAAGCTAGGAGATCATGGATAACGCTATCCCAATTTATGCGCAACTTTTGGACAGTCTTGTTTGCCTCGCAACCCAGCTCCTCGACCAGTTTACGGTCGCTGTAGAGCCGGTCGAGAGATTCCGCGATTGCTTTCGCATCAGGATCGCACACTAACCCATTGCGCTCATGGGCGACGAATTCAAGAACGCCACCAGAGTCCGTCGTGGTGAGCAAAGGCTTGCAGCTGTGCGCACCTTCCAGCGAGGAATAGCCGTAGGAATCCCCGTCGAGGGGGAAGTAAGCTATGGCGAGAGAGCGGCCAATGATGTCGCGCTTCTCGTGTTCAGGGATCCACCGATTCTCAATCAAAACTCGCTCGGACGCGCCGATCGATGATGCCAGCTGCAACAGCTCTTCAGCATACGCGCCGCCGATGTCGTCTAAGCCGCAAATTTTCACCCTGACTGCAGTCTTTGTGTGGGCCATGGCTTCCAACAAAAGACGTTGCCGCTTGTGAGGCGACAAGCGAGAAACGTAGACGACCTCTTCTCCGTAACCCGCATTGCCGTATGCCGTTGGATTCAAAAGGGGCGGATACAAGACGCGGCTGTCAACATTATTGAAGGTTTTTAGTCTCTTCTGAACGACGCGGGAGTTCGTGAAAATTGCGCGAGCCTCTCTTAACGCAATCCCGTCGGCTCGAAAGATTGACCGTCGCAGGGATTCGTAGTAGCGCGTGTGCGGCGGCGTCCTGTCGGTGTTCCATAGATCATAGAACGCGCGAAAATGATGCATGAACCACAGCACCTTATTGGGATGTTGGACAAGATAGGCTGGGGGGAGAAAACAAATGACCCGATCAACACCTTCTATTCTGACGGCTCGGAAGGCTGTCATTTGCGAGAGTAGATCTCGAGGGTGATCCGAAAATGGCAGATAGATGGACTCGACCTGGTGGCCATGTTCTCGGAGTTTTTGATCGAGCCATTCAACAATGAATCGGCCGCTCCCGTTGACAAACGGCGAATAGGACGAAAACAGCGCGATGCGCATGGGATCAAGCGACAGCTTTCAGACCACCCCTAATCGAAGAGATCCTTGCCTAAGACGTTCCAATCCTTGCAAAGTGTTTCGGTCTGAGTAGGGTGTCGAGCAAAATTGCTGGCTCTGAACGATTTTATTTTCGTCCACGATTTCCGGAAAAAGTTTGCTATAAAGTGCACTTCCCGCTCGAGGGCGAGCTGGAAACGAATTCCGGTCACAATAACTCATGAATTACAAGAATGTACCGGCCGCAAAGATCAGGGTCGCATCGCCCGTGATCGGGGAGAAAGAAAAACGCTACGTTAATGACTGTCTGGAGTCAGGCTGGATTTCGTCAATCGGCAGTTATATTGCCCGATTCGAAGAAGGTTTCGCGAAATTTTGCGGGGTGAAGCATGCGATCGCGACCAATAATGGGACCACGGCGATTCATCTTGCATTAGTAGCTCTGGGCATCGGCCCGGGGGACGAAGTGATTCTCCCAACGCTCACCTTCGTCGCAACTGCGAACGCCGTCCGCTACTGCGGTGCGACGCCCGTTTTTGTTGATTGCGATGAGGAGACCTTAAACATCGATGTCCAGGCGATTGAGAGCAAGCTAACCGTGCGAACGCGCGCGATCATCGCGGTCCATCTGTATGGGCACCCCGTAGACATGGATCTCATTCTCGAACTGGCGGAAAAGAATGATCTTTTCGTTGTAGAGGATGCGGCAGAGGCGCATGGGGCAAAGTATAAAGGCAGGATTGTTGGTTCGATCGGCACCTGCGCAACCTTCAGTTTCTACGGTAACAAGATCTTGACGACTGGTGAGGGAGGCATGGTCACAACCAATGATGACCTGCTTGCCGCGAAGCTCCGGATCTATCGCGGCCAGGGGATGGATCCAAATCGTCGCTATTGGCATCCAGTCATCGGCTATAACTACCGAATGACGAATATCGTTGCAGCTATTGGATGTGCTCAGCTAGAGCGAGTGGATGAAGCCCTGGCGAATCGCAAACGGCTCGCAGCTTGGTATTCAAGCGGGCTCGCCCAAATCGCTGGTTTAGTCCTGCCGGTTCAGAAGTACTACGCCGAGCACGTTTATTGGATGTATACGGTTCTGCTGCCGGAAGGTGGTGCTGCTAAGCGCGATTCGGTCTGCAAATTTCTTGAGAGTCGTGGTATCGAGACACGACCGGTATTTTTTCCGATGCATGTGATGCCACCTTACGAGGAAGACTGGGCGCGGTACCCAAAGGCGACCGAGTTTGCAGAACGAGGAATTAGTCTACCGACGCACGAACTGCTCACTCAGGACGAGGTAGCATATATTTGCGAGTGCCTCGAATACGCCATCAAAAGGGTTGGTTTGAGCATATGCGCGTAGCGTTGTTTTCGTCGTATGTTCCATTCGTCAACGGTGGCGCGAGATTCATCGTCGAATGGCTCGAGCAGAAACTTCTGGAATACGGGCATCAGGTTGAACGTGTTTATTTGCCACTTTCCGATAGCTTCCAAGATCTGTTGTGCCAGATGACTGTTTTTCGGTCTGTTAAGATACACCGCGCGGACAGAGTGATTTGCTTCCGGCCTCCGGCTTATTTACTTCAGCATCCGAACAAGGTGCTCTGGTTCATACACCATTTTCGCGGCTTTTACGACCTTTGGGGGACAGCGGCATCACCACCTGCGACTGGTTACTACAAAGCGCTCCGACACGCAGTCCTTCAAGCCGACAGCATTGCGTTGAGAGAAGCTCGTATGATCTTTACGAACTCCCGCGTCGTCCAGAAAAGGCTCAAAGACTTCAATAACGTCGACAGCTCCGTTTTATATCCTCCGCTGCTGGCTCCAACGGTTTACCGAAACATGGGATACGGAGACGAGGTCGTCTACCTTTCTCGTTTGGTTTCCCACAAACGGCAGCATCTAATGGTGGAGGCTATGGCGCACGTGAAAACTAAAGTGAAAGCGCGCATTTGCGGGGAAGATCTCTCTGGGGAATATGCAGAAGAGTTAACGAACCTGGTATCACGCTTCGGTCTTGGGCACAGGGTTTCGATCGAGAATCGATGGATATCCGAGCAAGAAAAGTGCGAGATTATTGGCCGCTCTCTAGCCGTAGCGTATTTTCCCCTGGATGAAGACTCTTACGGTTATCCCACCCTGGAAGCTGCTCACAGCGAGAAGCCTGTACTCACCACCACGGATTCAGGCGGCGTGCTCGAATTCGTTGCTCATGAGCGCAACGGGCTGGTGTGCGATAGCAATGCACAAGCTATCGGGGAGTCGCTCGACAGGCTTTATAGCGACCGCGCACTGGCCGAATCATTGGGCAACGAAGCCCAGATGACTGTCGAGAAGTTGCGTATCGATTGGGATAACGTGGTCGATCACCTTCTAGGTTGAACGTTCTAATTGTGAATAGTGTTACTCCTTTCGTCCGAAGGGGAGCGGAAGAATTGGCAGATCACCTCTGCGAACAGTTAAATGCGACACATCTGGTCCGCGCTGAAGTTCTGCGAATACCTTTCTCGTGGGAACCATTCGAGGAGTTGCCCGAGCAGATTTTCGTCCACTGCGCGCTGCAGCTTCCCAATGTCGACCGGGTGATCGCCTTGAGGTTCCCGGCCTACCTCGTTCCGCACCCTACCAGGATCATTTGGCTCACGGGTCAGTGCCGGCGGCTTGACGATCTGTGCGGACCTGGTGAATCGGACCTTTTGCAAATGACTCGGGAAAGCCGGCTTCGCGAGATGATTCGTCTTGCTGAGTCTGAAGCTTTTTCCAAATGCCGCAGGATCTTTACAGCATCCAAAGCTAACCAGGAGCGGCTGAAGCATTACACCGGTTTCGATGCGGAGGTGCTCATGCCGCCATTAAAAAATCCAGAACTTTTTGCTGACCGGGGGGACGGCGGATATCTGTTTGCCGGCGGACGAATCAACGTGAACAACCGCCAACACCTTCTCGTGGAGGCCTTGGCGCGGACAGTATCTTGCCCGCGGCTGATTGTCGCCGGAGCGCCAGACACACCGGAGGACGCGAATCGGCTTCGAGAGACGGTTAGACGACTCAGGCTTGAGGATCGTGTGGTGCTCGATTTCGGGTTGCACGCGGTGACAAGCATTGCTGATTACGTCAACCATGCCAAAGCGTGTGCGTATATGCCGGTCGGTGAAGATTCCGTGGGCTATGTCGCAATGGAGGCGGCGGCCGCGTCAAAGCCTGTCATTACAGCGAGAGACTCGGGCTCAACCCTTCGACTTGTCCTGAATGGCGAGACGGGCTGCGTAACGGAACCTGATGCGGAAGACATTGCCAGAATTATTGATTTTCTGGTTGCGAAACCTGCCCGTTGCCGAGAAATGGGTCGCGCGGCGCGATGTCTCTGGGATTCGTTTAAGGCGACGTGGCCAGCCACAATTGATAGACTCCTGTCATGAGAATTGCCTGGGTGACGCCTTATCAGAAATCTTCCGCAATCGCCAGATTTAGCCGTTTAGTCGCCGAAGCTTTCGATTCGCGCGGCCACTCGATCACACTGATTGCTTCCGATCGGCTGCAGTTGACCGAGAATCATCCCCCGCCTGCAGGAACCGGGCCGCTGCACTGGTCTTTTTTCGAGCTCTATCCCGCTGCGGTCGACGCCTACGACCTTGTTGTTTATAATATTGGGGATCACTACGAACGGAATTTTGGGAGTCTCAGATTGATTGACCGTTATCCCGGTGTCTGTATCATTCACGACGTTTACTTGGTAGATTTATTTCTTGGGTGGGCTGGGAGTGGTGTTCAGCGAAATGTGGCTCATTCCGTCGTTTCTTCCTTATATGGAGAGAACGTGGCAAATCAATTTTGGAATCGGGTCGGCCAGCCAGATTTTTTCGAGTGGTCGGTTGCGGAGGCCCCAATGACGGAATGGATAGCTCGAAAAGCGCTTGCTGCCGTTGCGCACGCACCGTTTTACAAACGGCGGTTGACAGACGGCTGCGCGGGTCCGGTGAGCGTCGTCGCATTAGCTTACGACGCGCCGAAAACTCTCCCCGTGGTCCGAGATAAAACCGGGTCCGTACGGATCCTGACAGTCGGTACGGTCAATAAGACCAACCGCGTGGAGTCGGTGATCCGCACAATTGCGGCTTCACCGACACTTCGGGACCGCTGCGAATACGATATTGTGGGGCAAATAGAAACGCCTTACAAGATCGCCCTTCAGGCGCAAATCGAGGATTTAAAACTGAACAGAACCGTGCGTTTGCATGGATACATCGATGATTTCGAGTTAGGCAATCGATTTGCCGAGTCAGACATCGTCTGCTCTCTCAGATTACCTGCCCTTGAAGGGGCGTCGGCCTCATGCATCGAAGCCATGTTGTACGGCAAAGCCGTCCTTGTAATGGATACAGGTTTTTACAGCTCGATTCCTTCGGATATTGTCCTAAAGGTCAGACCAACCGATGAGATCGAAGACCTTCGTCAGAATCTGGAAATGCTCGTTCTCAACGCAGGCAAAAGGCAAATCTTGAGTGGGCGGGCAAAGGATTGGGCTGAATTAGAATATGCTCCGGACGCCTATGTTCAACGCATTGAGCCACTGCTTGAGGCTGCCGTCGGTGAAAGGCCGCTTTTCGAAGCGCTGAGCCAGATCTCCCTGGTCCTTCAAACTTTGCGTGTGCAGTCTGAGGATTTAATCGTCCGCCAGATTGGATCCGAGTTTCAGAAGCTGTTTTGCAGCGGCAAGCCTAGAGGCCAAGATGGACTCTGACCTCAGTCGAAGGGACGCGACAAAGTCGATTTCGAACATGCTTCGGGACACGCCGCTGGACCCAATCACCGGCTCGGGAGGTGAACCGATGAAAATGTCCGGTGGACCCAATACATCTGCGCAGCGAGACGGGGGCAAGGGTGAGGGAGGATTGGCAGGCAGCCGCACACGCGCTGCACTGTGGCGGTTCGTCGTGTTCTTTGCAGAGCCGATCTTGTCTCGCCTGAGGGATTACTTTACAATCACCACCCTGGTCGACCTGACTCGGTCAGCCAACCGCCGCGCCGTCGCAACGTGGCACTCTGTCGGCGCCCTGAGAGAACAGACTGAGACACTGGCGCGCCGAGAGGATGTGGAGAATCTTGCGAAAAAATTGAGGGCTTTGGAGTCACAGTCCGTTCATGCGCATCGATTGATCGAAATCCTTGTAAACCGCCATATTCTCGTTTTTGACGACGCGGTGATTGTTCGCACCCCCCGAGGTTATCTCCTGGCACCAAGTGACGATCTTGCGTTGATTTATGCTCTCATGGACGGGGAGCACCAGGGGAAAGCAATATTCGAACTGCTCGATCTTACGCTGAAGGAAAACATGACTTTCATTGATGTCGGCGCGCACATCGGCGTTCATACCTTACACGCCGCGAGACGTCTGGGATCGAGCGGGACGGTAATTGCTTTCGAACCTACTCCAAAGGTTTTTCAACTTCTGCAAAGATCAATTCATCTGAACGGCCTGGAATGGTGCCGATGCATCAACATCGCTGCGACCTCGACTGAGGGGAAGGCGAGACTGCACATTTCACTGCGTTCTGAGTACAACTCGCTGTATCCATTGGCCGACGCCGAGGAAGCTGCTACCGTCGAGGTCAGGACGGCAACCCTCGACAGCATGCTTCAGGGAATCAAGCGAATTCATGTGGTCAAGATCGCTGCGCAAGGCGCCGAACTCGAAGTCTTGGAGGGGATGAAGCAGGTTCTCGCTGATCATCGTGACATAATGCTGATCGTCAACTATGGGGTGCCGCAGCTGGATCGTTTGGGGATCAAACCTTCTGAGTGGTTTGGCCGCTTCTTCGGCCATGGGTTTGATGTATTCTCAAAGGACGAGCGAGCCGATAGGTGGTTGCAGATTCCTGAACAGGATGTAAGCCAATTGCCGTCAACAAGCGTAGTCTTTGTCAGGCCCGAAACAAGCCTTTGGACGATCCTTAAGCAAAGATGAAAGGTGAGCCGGTAGTCATCATCGGATCTGGAGGGCACGCTAAAGTTGCTATCGAACTCATACGGGCAGAAGCGAAATATCAGATCGCGGGCTGTACCGGGCTCGTTGAGGGCGACTTTGTCTTGGATAATGTACCAATCCTTGGCAACGACAGCGTCCTGTCGGCCGTTCTGACCGGAGGCGTAACGAAGGCATTCATCGCGATCGGTGACAACCGTTTACGTGTAAAACTGCTTGCGCATGCGCGCGAGATAGGGTTCGAACTGATCAATGCAGTCAGTCCAAATGCGGTCATATCACCGTCCGCGACACTGGGAAAAGGGATTGCAATTATGGCTGGAGCAGTCATCAACGCTTGTGCCCATATTGGGGATGGAGCGATCGTCAATAGCAACGCCACGGTGGACCATGACTGTTTTCTCAGCAATGGTACCCATATCTGTCCAGGCAGCGCCCTAGCCGGAAACGTTAAAATTGGAAGTGAGTCGTTCTTAGGAACCGGTGCGTGTGTTATTCCTGGTGTCCGGATAGGGGACCGGGCCATCATCGGCGCGGGATCCGTTGTCATCCGGGACATACCGGATGACATGATGGCGATGGGGGTGCCCGCTCGCATTATCAGAGCCGTAACTACCTCGTTCTCTTAATTTCCTGATAATCTCGGCCAGTTGATTCAGGCGCCATTACACACGCGGAAATCGCTTTAATGGAAATTATGGATGAGGAACTCGTTCAACCGACAATCGAGCAGGCAAGTTGAGTAACCCGTGATAGCCTGATTGCGCGAAACTCTCATTTTTCAAAACAGTCAATTCCGGAGTGGCACGGAGAAAAGCAACCGGATGATCCGCTTCTAAAATCGTACAGCTGACAATGTATTCGCCAGGTTTGAGCGGTAGAAACGGCAGTTCGAGGGTTGCCCAAAACTTACCGCCTTTGATTTGACCAAGCCCATCCTGATGAGTAAAAAGAATCAAGCCTTGAGCGTCAGCCAAAGAAAAGGAAAGTCTGCCGTGCGAGATTTCTGTGCCTGGGTTGAGTTCTATCTCGAAACGGAAAGTGACCTCTGCCTGGCTCGCGATAATGGAATGGGTAACGCTCGCTTCCTTGCTTTGAACCGACCACTGCACCAGGACAGCCATGGCGCTCGGGTGCGCGGACCCGTCCTGCTCTGCCGTTTGTTTCTCATAATGTGCAACAACCTCATGGGTTGTCGCTTTTTCGTAGCAAGAAGCCACCTCGTCAGTCGGACCGAACATTTGGATACGACCATCCTTCAGCCACAAACAGATTTGGCACAGGCTCCGGACGTGTGCCATGCCGTGACTGACTAAAATTGCCGCATGTCCTTCTTCGATTATTTCTTCCAAGCGATCGAAACACTTTTTCTGAAAGACGGTGTCGCCCACCGCTAAAACTTCGTCGAGAATGACGATCTCCGGGTTCAAATGAGCGGCGACCGAGAACGCCAACCGCATGTACATCCCGGTGGAATAGTTTTTCACGGGAACATCGATGAATTTTGCCAGACCGGAAAAATCAACGATGCGATCGAATCGCTTGCGGACGTCTTTTCTGGACAGCCCGAGCATTGCTCCGTTGAGAAAAATGTTGTCTCGCCCAGAGAACTCAGGGTGGAACCCGGTGCCGACTTCAAGCAAACTGGCGAGTCGGCCGTAAACCTTCACTGTGCCCGTGGTGGGCCGAGTAATCCTTGAGAGGATTTTCAGGAGAGTCGATTTTCCAGCTCCGTTTTCACCGATAATCGCCAGCGTCTGGCCCTGTGAAATCTGGAAAGAGATGTCTTTCAAAGCCCAGAAATCTCTAGAAGAGTTCTGTTCAGGGGCGAGTCGCCCCCGCGCAAGCTGGCGCAGCCCCCGGATCACCTTCACGCTGACATCTTCAAAAAAGGCTCGCTGATTGCGTTCGCCCAGGAAAAATCTCTTTGAGATATTGTGAGCTTGGATGACAACAGACATTAGATCGTGTCCGTAAACGTGCCCTCCGCTTTGGCAAAGCACCAAATCCCGAGGATTGCGATGACGACCGTGATCAAAGTAGCCACAATCGCAGGTTGGACCGTCGTATGTTCTGTGTCAAAGAGACAGGAACGATAGGACTCAACAAAGCTCGCCATGGGATTCAAGCCCAGCAGCGGCTGCAGGTGGGCGGGTACTGCCGATCGTGGATAGATGACCAGGCTGCAGTACATCCAAAGGTTGAGGGTATATCCAACGACGATGTTCAGGTCGCGATATTTGACCGTGGCTGCCGCAATAATGCAGCCCAGACCAAGCGCCAGGAGCGCCATGTCGGCCAGGACGAGAGGAAGAGCTAAGATTTTGAGACTGAGCTCAATCCTGTGCCCGCTGAATTTATAAAACGCAATAACCCCAAAAAGCACCAGCAACTGTCCGATGAAATTGAGGAAATTCATACTGATCTGGCTGAAAGGGACGATCAATCGAGGGAAATAGATTTTCCGGAAGATCGCGCCGCTACTAAGAAACGTGGAGGCAACCTGGCTCAAACTGTTCGAGAAGAAGTTCCACACGATGATGCCGGACAGGTAAAAAACCAACGGCGGCAAATCGGTCGTGGGAAGGCGCGCAATTTGAGAGAAGACAACAATGAAGACCAGAGAGGCAAGGAAGGGTTGAACGAAAAACCAGAGGGGCCCTAAAACCGTTTGCTTGTAGACGGCAACAAAATCTCTCTTGACCAGCAACAAATACAATTCTCGAAAGGCCCAAAGATCCTTTGGATGGGAACTGAGAATTTTCTCCGCATCAACAACATAGGTCGGTTTGACAGGCGGCAATCCGCCGTTGGTCCCGGTGGCAAATTCAGGGACCAATTCAACGCGGGGTTGCTTGGCGCTGGGCGTCTGAGCCATAGGAAGTATCGAGGCGTATAAAACCTGTTCGTCCTACTTTGTAAAGAGGTTTCTGGTTCGCCTAAAGACCCTGAAAAAATTTTTGTCCGGGCTGGGTGACCCCTCTGGAGTGTCTTGCTCAACGCTTTCCGGTTTTGAATTTCTCGTGGGGTATGGGTACCGATTGCACTTCTCAGATCTGGACGTCGGTTTTGGCTACTTCGTAGCGGACACCACGGACACCACACACTACACCCCTTCACCGCCGAATGTTGACCGCCGGACGCCGAATGCCGAACGTTGATTGCTAAAATAAGTGTTGCACCGGCGGTTTTAGGCAGTATGTGATGGCCCTGCACAAGAATGAGGTTTTGCGTTGATCTGAACGCTCCACCTCGTTGCGGCAGTAAGCGATCTCGTCTATGCGTTGGCCTCGGATTTCGATCGTCACACCATCTTACAACCAGGGACAATATATCGAGCGCACCGTCCGAAGCGTTCTGCTGCAACGGTATCCGAATCTCGAATATATTTTGATGGATGGGGGCTCCACAGACGAAACGGTGGAGCGAATCGCTCCGTACAAGGAGGAGTTCTCCTATTTTGTTTCTGAGCCGGATGGGGGTCAAGCCGACGCCATCGCGAAAGGATTTGCCCGGAGTTCGGGAGAAATCATGGCCTACCTCAACAGCGATGATCTCCTGGCTCCCGACGCCCTGCAATTCATCGCGAACTTTTTTGAAGAAAACCCGAAGATCGACTGGGTTTACAGTCACAGGTGCGCCATCGATGAGGAGGATCGGGTCGTACGATATTGGATTCTTCCTCCGCACCGGAACTTTTTGATGCGTCGTTGGGACTATATTCCTCAGGAGACATGCTTCTGGCGACGGAGCCTCTTCGAGAAAACAGGGAATATTGATCGCAGCTACCGCTTCGCCATGGATTACGATCTGTTCGTGAGATTCATGAATCTAGGGCGTGGTCGGAGGCTTAATCGTTTCCTGGCGGCGTTTCGGGACCACAGCGCCTCAAAAACAAAACGGCTCCTCGAATCAGTAGGTACTCAAGAAATGCTCCGGGTGCGCAGAAAATTCATGATTCGGGCAAGCGTCACGGACGGATTTTTCGGAATTCTGCTGGGGAATTGGGTGCAATATGCGGGACGCTATTTCGCCGCAGCGGCGCATAGTCTGCCCGGAGGATTTGCTGGCCTCGGATATGATTACAACGATCTGTGGGGCGGGCTATTGCGTCCTGATAATTTTTTGCCGGCGGACTCAGATGGGCCAGGGCGATTCAAAGAGGGATGGTACATCCCTCTTTGTCCGGTGACGCAAAGCGTCCCCAATCGAGTGCTGTTTCGAATCAAATCTGTCCAGGAAGGGAAGAGCGAATGGACGACCGTCTACCTGCATTCGAAATCCAAGGTGGCGATTATTGGACCCAGCGAGGAAAAGGGGAACACTGGCTCAACCGGCGTTTCGTTGAGGGATTTTCCAGCCAATCAACAGGCCTCGGTGGAGAGCAAGAAAAGCTCTACTCTGCGTGTCACACGATGGTTGAAAGAGAGGACGATGGATGTTATCTGCCGACTGCCATGCTCTTCCGATCGAAAGAAATCTGTCAGTGAGGAGAATCGAGCAGCCGACGACATTCTCCGGATGATTCGGGGTCTCGTTTCAAAAGAGGATGCAATCGCGTTCCTGAATATTGGCGGTTCAGGCAAGCAATTGCTTTCTGAGTTAGCAGGCCGAACCAGATGGAGCTTATACGGCCTTGACCCAGACTTTAAGGCGGCGGAGGCGGCCAGCAAAGGGTACCAGGTATTTGGTAAAACCCTGGTCCAGGCGCGAGAGATTCCAGAACTGCTGCGGGGTTTTGACCTTATTTATCTCGGAGATGGACTGGAGCGTTTCGATGCGCCGGCGGAAAGTCTTCGAATGGTGGCGATCCTCATGAAGGTAGGGGGTTTATTAGCTTTTAGCACTCCCAACCTCGATTCAGAACAACGAAAGCTCTTCGGTTCGGCCTGGGCGCATTGGAAGCTTGAGAAGAACCGATTTGTTTATACGAAGAAATCGCTGACCCAACTTCTTAGGCAGACGGGATTCTCTCTAGAAAGGCTGAAGACGGTTTCAGATCCGGGGATGACAGCTCTGAGTGTCAAAAATTTTGACGGTTCATACGAATCAAATACCAAGTTGGCTAGTAGTTCCGGAAAACTTGGGAGGATGCAGGCAGAAAAGGTTAGTCGTGTTAGCGATCTGCTCTGGGACAGGCTCGGGAAAGGGGATAAAATCCTCGCAGTGTTCAGACGAGATTCATGATGCGAATCAATAAGGCGCTGACTCTAGGAGGCTCCAGGGGGTCCTGGGTTCCGGCGAGAATTTGGTTGCTTTTTAATGCATGGTTTTCTGCGCTTGTTTTCTGTGTCGCTACCAGTGCCACTCTTCATGTGCCGATTAACAAGTCTGGCTGGGTCATCCTGTTTTGCTGCTGTACACTAACTTTCGCCGTTGCCATAAAATCGATCGGGTTTGCCTCTGATCGAAATTCGTTCTTGCGTGGTGCTGCAGCCACGGTGGTTATTTTCGGGGCGGCAGTGCTCGTGCTTTGGGGCAGTTTAGGGAGGGGCGAGTTCGTCAGTGTTTTTCCAGATCCCTGGTCTTATTCGGCTTTTGCGACTTACCTGCAGAATACGGCGCCCACGCTCAGGGATGGTTCGCAGCCGCTCTTGGGTTTTAGTTCAATTCTGATGAACACAAGATATGGAACCCCCGGGCTCTTGGCGCTGTTCGCAGGAATTGCGGGAACAGATACGTGCCGGCCGGCGAGCATTCTCGCTCTCATTGTTCTCGCTCACTTTGGCTTCGGTATCTCCCTGCTCTCTCGATCGCTAGGAGCGCGCCCGATGTTCTCGTTCGCGGCGGGATTATTTGCGGTGACGCTCGGATGGGCTCCCGAGATTTTCAAGATCGGCAACTGGGATCAAGTTCTTTTTATCAGTCTAATCCCGTTTGCTATACTCAGGAGCCGGCTTTTAACCTTTCCGACCAGCCGAGCATCAGGGATTATCGCGCTTGGCCTTTGCCTAGCAGCAGCAATTTATTCTTATCCGGAGGGTTCGGCGATTGCGGGGGTAATTTATACACCGCTCGTGGTCTGGAGAGTTTTCAGAGGGGGCTTTTTTTCTGCAAAAATCCGCCGGCTGGCGCTGGCCTTAGGGTTAGCGATTCTTCTGAGCAGCGTCTATCTACCGACTTTTGTTCCTTTTCTCCTAGGCCAGATCTCGGCAGGTACCAAGCTGCTTGTCGCCCAAAATGTCTTGCAGGGTTTGCTTTCGGCGAATTGGTTACCGGCTATCTACTGCCTCGGAGCGCAGCTTCCGTTGAATGCTATCTATCCACTTCCGAAACTGGAGCTGACGGTTGCGCTATGCTTTCTCGGTTTGACGCTTCTGGCCGTGAGAGCCTGGTGGAGGAGAAAAGACGGAATTCTCCTTACGATTCCTTTCTTGCTGGCCTTGAGTCTTTGGCAGGCCTCCCTGGCCAGATACGACTACGGCCTATATAAGGTATTAACTATCTATTGGCCACTAATGATCGTGGCAATCTTTGTTGGGATTACTCAATTTAGCGCCTTGTTTAGAGGTTTGGCCCGGTCGGCCGTGGTGTTAGCCTTTTGTGGGCTGATGGTTGGTACGGCAATCGATGAGGCGGATGAACTACAACGCGCGCCATGGCACCACGAGCGGAAAATTCAGCCCTTCCTCGAATTACAAAAGTTGAGGACAATAACCGGAGACGCTCCGATTCGCCTAGAGACCCAAAGCTGGTTCGATCAGATGTGGGCTGTCTTTTTTTTACAGGGGTTCAAAGTCGAAGTTCCAAATCCGCTGCTTTACCTGAGGACGCCTTCGATTGACTTCGCCCATGGAACCATGGACCAGAGCGGTGCAACATTTGTGCTCACCGACGAGAAAAAGCCGGGGGCAATTTGGCACAACGACATTTTCCGCCTGCTGAACCGTTCCGAGCCATTAGAAGTGTTGGCTATCGATTCTCCCAACGAGGTTGAAACCGTCGAAGGCGAGGAGTTCGTCTGGCTCGACAACCGGTTTGCGGTTTTGACGATCCGCTCAGATGCCGATCGCCGTGCCTTTCTGATGATTCAGGATTGCTGGCCAGGCTACAGCCGCCCGGAGGACAAAAACAGGACATTGATCGTCCAGACGAACGGTAAAACCTTTGAAATTCCAGCGAAAGGAAGCCTAAAGATACCGCTCATCCTGACGAAAGGGAATAATCTGGTGCGGCTAGCGTGTGAGGAACATGCAACTGTAGACAAGCTTGCTTCAGGGGATCCTAGAACACTGTTGCTCGGCTTGAAAGGATTCAGTGTCATGGCTGAAGATTAGTGCATCATCTCCCGCTTGGAAGGCGATGCACTAAAGTGCTCCTGCCCCCGGGACCCGGTTGTCGGTTTCAGGTTTCTCTTTGGATTTCTCGTATCCGTTTCGGAGCCGCGGCACGCGATTGATCCAGTCCGAAGGCCCGGTCTACGATAAAGCGGGGCCGTTCCCTGACCTCTTCGTAGATTCTGCCAATGTACTCCCCCAAGATCCCAACTGTTTTTCCGATCTGTCGAGCAACCAGCTCTTTTTTTTGGTCGTAGGTCAGATTCCGTCCAACTTTTTGATTACGTTGTTTGACGAATTTAAATAACGGATAAAGAAAGAAACCTAAATGGGTCGCTTTCAGCTTAGCGAAACCTGCCTTCCGCGCTTTCAGTGCGAGATCGCTTAATCGGTATCGGCGAAAGTGCATGAGCACTTCGTCGTACAAATCAAAACTGGAGGGATCTGCAGGCACTTCGATGTGGGCGAAGCCGCCTTGCCGGAGAATCCTGTGAATCTCTTGCAACGCTTTTTGGTCGTCGTCGATGTGCTCGAGCACGTTGAGAGCTGTCACTCCGTCGAGACATTCATCAGGCAGCGGGCACTTTCGCAAGTCAAACTGCAGAAAGGGAGCGCTCCGAATTCTTCGAGCAGCGCTCAAGACCAGGTCTGGAAGGTAATCTGATCCAATGACGGCGGCTTGTGGTACCTCCCTGAGGAGGTCCTCCACCAGAAACCCGCTGGAGCAGCCGACGTCCAGAATGATCGGGTTAATGCGCGTCCGGATCAGTTTCATCGATTCGACGGCCATCTTGCGGCTTCGAGAGCGGCTGTAGTCAGGCTGACCGAAACTCTGGCGGAAGAATTGCGTGAGTTCTCCATCGCCGTGAATGCGATCGCGCCTGGCCGCTGAACACGAGATTGCTCGATGAGGTCCTGAGTGCGGGTCCGGACGCTGTTGGCAAAGCATACTACGAGAAGTCGTTGAAGCAGCTTGACTCTGGTGGAGTTCCCCTGGAGAAGGCCGCACGCCTGTACGTTTACCTTGCCTCAGAAGTCAGCCAGGGAATTACGGGAAAACTCATCAGCGCACTGTGGGATCCTTGGGAGGACCTGCATCAATATTTGCATCAATTTGGCAAAAGCGATGTCTATACGCTTCGCCGGATCGTTCCTGAGGACCGTGGATTAAAGTGGTAAACCATCGCAGCGTCTCGGGACACTAATCCCAGGTCCGGTCTGGGATTCGATCAAACTTTGCCGGGGACTGGTTCTTTCGG
>JAFAKL010000392.1 GCA_019235445.1 Verrucomicrobiota bacterium
GCAAGCCGCCGAAGCGCATCGGGCACTTTATGAGCACTATCTTGGTAAGCTTGTCCTGCAAATCGCTTCGCATAAGTCTCAATGAGGAAAGAAGAGTGTGAGGTGCAAGCAATCGAACGATCACAACCAAGATTGCCCTGCTGGTCCGGCGTCAATTTCTTGTCGCTGGGATGGGCGTCATGGCAACGCCGTTGCTGACGAGCGCCGCATTGTCTCCGGGGAAGGTAGGCCATTGTGATTCAGGATGTCCGCGGGCGATATGCCTCCGCGGGCGAGTTCGATGCCGTGATCCACGGGACATGCGACGGTGTTGACACGTTCGCGTGGGTGGCTGCTCAGCCGTGGTCGCGTGGCGTCGTGGGCACCTTCGGCGGTTCGTACCTGGGCGCCACCCAATGACCGGCCTCCAACTCCGCTGGTTCGACCGCTGGCTAAAGGATGGGACGACGGCATCGACCCGGGAGGAGATCCTCGCATACCTGGAAGAGCAGTATGTACCGCATCCCAACGTCATCAGTAAATCAGCTTGGCCCTTTTCCCCGGCTCTCGCTTGGCCCGAATGGCTTACATGCGGGCTCTTAAGTGTCAGTCCAACTCCGGACCTCCTTGAGAAACGGCAAACTAGCCTCCGTCACTCTACCTGTTATTTCCGGGGGCACGACATTAAGTGAACATCCGAACGATAAAGACAAGAACAATTGCTCCCACGATGGACATCACAAATCCAGCTGGGTGAAACGTTGACCCTTCGGCTGGACGAGAGAAAAGGCGCGCGATCAGACCGCCTACAATCGATCCGACGATGCCTAGCAGTGTTGTCCCAATAAGGCCCAAATGCGTATGCATGATCGCCCCCGCAATGAGCCCTACGATGAATCCGACAATGATTGACCAGAGAATGTGTAACATATGGATGAAGACCTCTAAGCTCGTGTGCGCGATTACGAATGGCCCTGCTTTAATTGATTATTCGCGCGCCTTTTTTATGAAGTGCAAAGGATTCTGCAGCGGGGCTTACCTATTCTCTCGCTTCACGATCACCTTTTGGCCGGTTTGACGGTCGTAATAGATTTCCTTTTTCCCTTTTTTCTCGATAAGTTGATAGCGCGGTAAGTTCTGTTGGACCTGATCGTAGGTCACTACTGTGCCCTCAGCCGGTTGCACGGTTTGCACGGGCCGTTGAACAGTCGTCGTGGTAGTGGCCGGCTGCTCAACCGTTCGAGTCGTGGTTGTTGTCGTGGTAGCAGATCCGGGCGCCTGCACCAGAGCGCCTTCGGGATTAACATAGACGACTTGATCGCCGCTGTTTCCGCGCACGGTGACGGCATATATACCGCTCTGGTCCCGCACCACTCGTGTGACATAGGTGGGATTCGCGATGTGCGTTTCCCGGACCACAGTGGTCTGAACTGTCTGAGGTAAGGTAGTGAATTGGATTTCATCTGCTTGGGCAATCCAACCTATGCAAACGCTGGCCCCAAAGGCCAGACCTATGGCAGTGATTTTCTTCATGACGCGATGTTGGACGCTCCGTTTCTTGAAATCCTTCAACTGCCGCCTAGGGGCAGACCCTGAGCGACGGGTCAGTGGAGCATTGATCTACTGTGAATATCGATTTAGATTGCTCCCTCCTACCGCCAGTCCTGCTCGGACCGCCTTGCTGGCGGCCCATTTTGATCGCAATGCCGCTATACCAGTCACGGACTTGGTACACCAGAAGAACAAGGGAGATGGAAAACTGCCACTGAGCCTGGCCCACTTCTCAGGGTCCATCTTTCGGCGGTGCTGGTGGTGCCACCTTGGGTCGTGACCGAGCGACTACAACGAGCATGACATAGTACGTGGCAGCGGCCACTGGCGCCGCAATGATCAATGAACCAAGTAGCAATGGCCGGCCTAGGGTGAGGAAGGTAGACCAGTGGAACCAAACCGAGGGGCTGTTATGCGATAGATGAAGGCTCGGAGGCAATTCATGCGGCTGGCTCAAGAGCCAGTAACCGATATCGTATTCCCAGCGGAGAAGCAGCGGCATCAATGGCAGCGCAAAGTCGTGCAAGCTTGCGCCAATGGCTGCCGCCAGGAGATTGCCGCCGATAAGTCGAGAGAGGCCAATTGCGATTAAGGTCTTAAATCCCCAGAGCGGCAGGAAGCCGAAAAACATGCCGACGGAGGTGCCTAAAGCAATCGCATGGTTGCTGTCCTGTAGTCGAAGGAGCTGCCGAACCTTGTCGCGTAGCCATCCCAGCGGGTCCATAAACAGGAATGGTATCGGATCCTACTCTGCGAGGGAACTCTGATTTGAACCTTCGCCGAGCACTCCGGGAACCGTTCACCGCACTAAATTTTACCATTCTTTTGACTTCTCATGATCTCCGTGCGGCCCCCTATGCACCTTGAGCGTAGCACCGCCAGTTGTTGCGGAGCAGCTGTTGCACTTCTTCGTCGGTCGTCTGCCCAAAAACCTCGTAGCACTGTCCAACCGAGCAGAACGGATCCGGGCGGGCAATCACAACGAGTTCATGGGCTGCTTCCTGCAATTCAGCGCAGGAGTCCGGCGGCGCTACTGGCGCGGCAACGACAATCCGTGCCGGACCTTGTTGCTTCAGCGCCGCCACTGCGGCCAGCATTGTTGAACCGGTCGCGATGCCGTCATCCACTAGAATGACGATTTTATCTCGCACCATTGGTGCAGCGCGATCTCCCCGGTAGACAGGCGCGCGCCGCTCAAGTTCCTTGCGTTCTCTTTCAGTGACCGCCTCGAGGGCCTCCTCAGAAATGGAGGTCGATCGGATGATCGCACGATTGAGGACTCGGATACCGCCAGAGGCTATGGCCCCCATTGCCAGTTCTTCGTGACCAGGTACGCCAAGCTTGCGAACAATGAAGGCATCCAGCGGAACTCCAAGCAATTGCGCCACCTCGAAAGCGACGGGTACCCCGCCACGCGCCATGCCCAAAACGAGGACATTTTTGCGATTGGCATAGTGCCTCAGCTTTTCGGCGAGCAACCTTCCCGCTTCGACCCGGTCCTGAAATCGTCTTGTCATATCGCTCGTTTGGGCCCGATTGCTTTGACAGAACGCTCCCGTGCCCCTTGCATTATACGCCGTTTAACGCACAACGACGAGACGCGGCGCACCTTTCTTGTCAGCAAAACGCCCCCGCTTGGCACGCTTTCAGACGTAACTATTTCTCGTCGAACTTTACGTCGTGCGCTTTTTTAGAAACCCCGGATGCTCCTCTTGAAAAGTTCGGCATTTGATAGAAGCAGATGAACCTGGTCAGCGACTCCGCCAATGCACTTAGGATGAATTCCGTCTTGCTTTGCGATGCCACCGAGACCGAGGAACAGGGCACTGCATACCGCCGGTCAAAATCGCAAACGACGACGAGATTTGGAGTCGAGGGCTTCCCCCTCGTCCGCGTCCTCGTATTCGTTCTCCGCTTTGGCAAGGAGAATGACACATTTGGAGGAAACCTTGATCAACCGTCCCTCCGGGACTAGACGCGTCTTTTTTCTTTTTTCCAGGCACTTCGTGCCAGGCCGCCTTCGCAGACTACGGCGCGCCTCGACAGCCATAGTAAGAACTGCCTGACGTGCGGTCGCGACGTAGCCTTGCGGAGTCGGGCTACCCTCGTTTTGATCCCTCCGGGATAAATGCGTCACGGCACCTCCCTGCCGCTGCGATAATTTAATGCTTATGGGGCGCAGCGCCGGGAAAGGGTGGGTCGGCGCCTCCGGCGCAGATATAAAGACGGTGGAAATGTCCAAACTCCAGGGTCACGCAGGAGCGTGACCCTCTCGAAATTTCCAAATTGCAGTGTAAGGCGGGACGGCTTACTTACCACTTTGCAAGCGGTTGTCGTCGGCGGCCGAAGCAACGCCGGCGGAACACAACGCATCGGCAGGTGAAAATTGTTCGCTTCGTAGCAGCGTTTGATTTAGCGTACGCTCGATAATTTTATGACGCAAGACGATCTCCCAAAACCATCTTCAGGCGAGAGGGTCGCGAGCGAGGAAAGCCCTGGAGTTGTGAGGGATGAAAGTGATCTCACTTACAATAGAATTCTCGTTCCGATCGACTTTTCTGAGCATTCCAGAAGGACTGTTTCGTATGCAATGAGAACTGCCAAGAGGAACAACGCGACGATCTATCTGCTCCACGTCTTTCAGATACCTGACTACGTGATCGCTCCGTACGCTAACCGATCGCAGAACTCTGCCGAGCTCCAGTCGCAGGTGGATGTCGCCGAGCAAGACGCGCGGGAAAACCTCGAGTCCTTTGCCCTAGAGCTCTCAAAGAGCGGAATCAAGGTCCAGCCTCACTTCCGTGTGGGATATCCATTCGACGAGATCGTTCTGATGGCAAAACATTTCGACGTTGACCTGATCATCATCGGATCGCATGGGCGAGGGGGAATTTCGCGGTTGCTCGTCGGCAGCACCGCCGAGCGCGTCGTGGAACATGCGTCCTGCCCGGTTCTCGTCATAAAGGGGCGGTCGCCCCGGGAGCGCTTGGAATAAAGCGATCTTCTGTGGGCTCTCTCTTCCGGAATGGATCGCAGAAGGGCACGAGACGCACCGCCGCTCCTGATCAGTCGCATTGGGGTGATGTTTCTCTGTCCGTGCCAGCCATTCGCTCCTTATGAAGATCATTCCTGCACTACTGATTGTTACTTGTTTAACGACTCTGAACACGATTTGCTTTGCCCAAATGAACGATTCAAAATCCTCGTCGAAACTGGAAACGGCTGTTTTTGGTGGTGGCTGTTTCTGGTGTCTTGATGCTCAATTCAAGCTGGTCAACGGAGTCAAGTCTGTGCTTTCGGGCTACGCAGGAGGAACAACCAAGAGCCCGACCTATGAACAGGTGTGCAGCGAAACGACGGGGCACGCTGAAGTCATCCAGGTTGAATTTGATCCTGCTGTGGTCAGTTATGAGGACCTGCTGCGGAAATTCTTTCGCGCGCATGATCCTACGACCTTAAATCGGCAAGGGCAGGACGTCGGGACTTCCTATCGGTCGATCATCCTGTACAAGGATGAAAATCAGAAAGCGATCGCTGAAAAAGTGAAAGCTGAAGCGCAAAAGCAGTGGCCCGATCCGATCGTGACCGAAATAGCGCCTCTGACCACTTTCTACAAAGCCGAAGACTATCATCAGGACTATTTCGCGAAAAATCCTGAGCAGGGATATTGCCGGGTAGTTGTCGCTCCGAAAGTGAAAAAATTCGAGAAACTGCTGCAGGAACAGAAGCAGTAAGCCTGAGCCGGAAGGGTTGCGATGAAAATGGGCCGGCGGCTGCGTTGCTCCTCGGTCACGTATCGTTTTCAGATATGCTCCCTTTACCGCCAGTCCGGCTCGGACCGCCTTGCCGGCGGCCCATTTTGATCGCAACGCCACTATACCAGTCACGGACTTGGTACACTAGTGTGTCGGGGTGAGCGCTCTGCCGCAAAATCAGCGGTCAAGGCGGGACTCTTCTTCTTTGACGATCTGCGGCGACCCCGGGAACGCTTTTCGCCGCGTCCTCTGGACGAGAGCCGGGGAACGATTATGGTACCGGACATGAAAGTCCTGTTCACAGCGCTCCTTTTGCTGGGAGCTTTGGCCGTAGTCGTCAAAGCGGTTTCAAATCAGCGGACCAATGGCAAACTCAATCTCGGGGATGCGATTCCCGATGTATCGGCTAAGGATCAAGATGGCAGCTTGGTTAACCTGGCCCAGGCCGGGAGTAGCGGATACGCGCTGATCTACTTTTATCCGAAGGCTATGACTCCGGGATGCACAGCTCAAGCTTGCAGCTTGCGCGACGCTTATACTGACCTTCAAGCCAAGGGTGTAAAAATATTTGGGGTCAGCCTCGATAAAGTCGATTCACAGAAGAAATTTCAAGAAAAGGAACATCTCCCGTTTGTGTTGTTATCAGATCAGGACAAGAAAGTTACCTCGGCGTTCGGCGTTCCATTGATCTTGAACAGCCTCGCGACACGCCAAGCCTACTTGTTCAAGAATGGAAAATTAGTCTGGATGGACACCCACGCATCGACTGATAAGCAGGCGCGCGATGTGTTAGACGTCCTGTCGCAACAATCCTAGTCCTAGTGTACTGTCCTTGCCTTCAAAATGGATCGTCAGCGAGGCGGTCGGAGCCGGACTGGCGGTGGGAAGGAGCATATCTAGATCTATTCTGCGCTGTCTATGTTAACCGTTTCGGGGCTGACAAAGTCTTTCGGGGGCCGCGTTCTTTTTGAGGACGCCTCGCTGCAAGTGAATCACGGTGAACGGATCGCGTTGATCGGACCCAATGGTACCGGAAAGACGACTCTGTGCTCTATTTTGTTGGGATTGGACGAGGCTGACACCGGCGAAGTTGCTTTGCAGCGCGGTGTGAAAATCGGATTCCTGCCGCAGGAAATTTCGTCGGCCGGTGACCAAACCATCTTGCAGGTGGCCACCGGTTGGCCTCTCGACCCTGCTTCGAAGACAGAGCAATCGGAAGACAAGGAGCTTTCTTTCTCTTCCGATCTCCCGCAGATTGAAGCGAAGGCCAAACGAATTTTGAAGGGGTTGGGCTTCCAAGAAACGGATTGTGCCCGCCCAGCCAAGACAATGAGCGGCGGATGGTTAATGCGAGCACATCTCGCTCGTCTGCTGGTCATTGGGCCGGACTTGCTTCTTCTCGATGAGCCGACCAACCATCTCGATCTGGAATCGCTTGTTTGGCTGCAAAACTATCTCGGTGATTATTCCGGGGCGATTCTGCTGATCTCTCACGACCGCTCGTTTTTGAACGCACTCGCCGAACGAATCGTCGAAATCGATCAACGCAAATTGCTGTCGTACCGGGGCAACTACGACGATTACGTTACCCAGAAAGCCGCCAGGCAGGAACAACTCCAGGCCGCCTACAAGAACCAGCAAAGAGAGATCAAACGCCTGCAAACCTTTATTGATCGGTTTGGTGCAAAAAACACCAAAGCGTCCCAGGCGCAAAGTAAACGGAAACAAATCGAGCGGATGGACAAAATCGAGCTGCCGGACTCAACGGATCGGCACGTCGCTTTCCGTTTTCCACAGCCTGAACGTAGCGGCCGGAGGGTGATCGAACTCAAGAACGTCCATCACGCCTACGGCCAAACCGTCGTGTACCGCGGCCTGGATTATACCGTGGAGCGAAACCAGCGAACCGTACTGGTCGGACCGAATGGCGCCGGCAAATCCACATTATTGAAGCTCTTGGCCGGTGTTTTGCCGATCCAGCATGGTTCACGCGAACTTGGGCACAATGTCCGAGTCGGGTATTCTTCTCAGCATCGTGTTGACACGTTGACTTTGAGCCGCTCGGTCCTGGAGGAAGCGTCTGATAGCGGCGCGCAGGTACCGGAGCAGACTATGCGGACGTTGCTTGGAGCATTTTTGTTTCGAGGTGACGATGTTTTCAAACCGGTGAGTGTGCTTAGCGGCGGGGAGAAAAGCAGGCTGGTACTAGCAAAATTGTTGCTTGACCCGCCGAATTTGATCCTCATGGACGAACCCACGACGCATCTCGATATGGCGAGCATCGAAGCTCTTGTGCAAGCGCTGAAACAGTATGAGGGAACCTTGGTCTTCATTAGTCACGACGTCTATTTCATTAAATCAATTGCTACGTCCGTCTTACACGTCCGAGGTGGAACTTTAACGTTCTATCCAGGAAACTACGACTACTACCTCGAAAAAACGGGAGCAGAATCCGCAGTGGACGGGCTGGTCGCTGATCGGAAATTGGCAGCCGCGGACGCTGCTGCGGGATCTGGTCCAAAAGCCAGAGAACAAAAACGCCTGGAAGCCGACGCACGCCAAGAACGTTCCCGCGCCAGGCAAGAGATTGAACGCGACTTGTCAACGGTCGAGAAAAGAATCCTGGAGCTGGAACTTCGTCAAAAGGAGCTGACGAGCGTCTTGGAACAACCGGATCTTTCCCGAAACTCGCTGCTGCCCGCTAAGGCAGGAAGGGAGCTAAAGTCCGTAACTCAAGAACTGGAGGCGCTCTGCGTTCAGTGGGAACGCCTGGTCGAAATTGCCCAAAGGAGCTGACGGGTGGCGGCTCTTACTGGATCAAGACCACGATAGATCTTGGTTCGACGAGGTATTTCGAGCCGATCACCGGGATTTCACTTCGAGGTGGAAGGATATCTTGCGGCGACTCGTAGCTTGTGTCCACGACTCGGCTCCAGGGCTTTTGCAGACCGTCAAAGATGGTGAAACTAAGCGGCTCAGTGTACGCGTTGATCAGGACGTAGAGGTCGTTATCCTGTTGTGATTTCCCGCTCAGGTAATAGGCCAGACTGTGTGAGTGGAAAGACAGATCGGTAGTGGCCCCCACACCGCGCCAGCGAATTTCTTCCCGCCAGAATCGGCTGCGACAGATGGTTGGATGCGCTTTGCGAAAGGAGATCATCAGCTTGAAGAAGCGGAAAATATCCGCATTCTCCCGAAGACGATCCCAGTTTAACCAGGTTGTTTGGTTGTCCTGGTTATAGGGATTGTTGTTGCCTCCCTGCGTGTGCAGAAATTCGTCACCCGCCGCGAACATCGGGATCCCATTAGACAGCATGAGCAGGCAAAAGAAGTTTTTCACCTGCCGTTTGCGCAGGCTAACCACCTCAGCCGGGACGCCATCGTCCCCCTCGAATCCGCAATTCCAGCTATAGTCGTCCGCTGGTCCGTCGGTGTTTTGGTGACCGTTTGCGTCGTTTTTCCGCTCATTGTAAGAGACCAGGTCGTAGAGCGTCAACCCGTCGTGTGCGATGATGTAGTTAATGCTGTAAAATGGGCGGCGCGCTTCTTCGATGCGGTCCGGGAACAGATCGTCACTGCCATACAATCTTCGCATCACGGGCGGCACGAAACCAGGATCGCCTCGAACGAAACGGCGAATATCATCCCGGAACTGTCCGTTCCACTGGTGCCAGAACATGCCGGGAAAGCTGGTACCCAATTGGTAGGCGCCGCCGGCATCCCAAGGCTCGGCGATCAGTCGAGCCCGACTTAAGACAGGATCGGTGCGGATCGCAGACAGCAATGGCGGGTCATTCCAATCGATCGAACCATCTTCGGATCGAGTGAGGATGGAGGCCAGATCGAACCGAAATCCGTCCACATGCATTTCTGTGACCCAGTAGCGGAGGCTATCTAAAATGAGGTTGCGAATAAATGGGTCAGCGCAATTCAAGGTGTTCCCAGTGCCGGCGAAATTGGCGTATGGCCGCGCCGGATCGTGCGTCATCAAGTAGAAGCTTGCGTTGTCGATCCCTTTAAAGGAATAGGTAGGCCCCTCGTGGTCCGACTCCGAGGTGTGATTGTAGACTACGTCGAGTATCACTTCGATTCCAGCCGCGTGGAGGGCTCTGACCATCCCTTTAAACTCTGCGCTTGCGTCCTCCGGTTTCGAAGCATAGGTCAGGTGCGGCGAGAAGAAATTCAGGGTCATATAGCCCCAATAGTTACCTTCCTGAGGATCGAATTGATGGACGGGCATCAATTCCACGATGGTGATCCCTAGCTCCTTCAGGTAAGGAATTTTTTCGATCAAAGCCGCGTAGGTCCCGCGGGCCGGTGCTGCTATCCCGCTCGATGGGCTGGCGGTAAATCCCCTGACGTGAAGCTCGTAAATAATGGCGTCGGAGAAATGCAGCGGAGAGTTGTCTTCCTTCCAATCAAAACTCGGCTTGTGAAAACGGAAAATCCCGAGAGGCGCCTGACCTGCGTTTGTGCCGTGCCGTTTTGCCGCTTCGCGGCTGAATGTCGGCGGGAAGTAAACTCCTTTTGCATAGGGGTCAAGAAGGATCTTTTCTGGATTGAAAGCGTGCCAAGGGCCGGCGCTATTGTTCTTGGGCCCGTCTACGCGATAGGCATATCGACTGGCGCCACCAAGTTCCCGTTCCTTCAACCGGCAATGCCAAACTCGCTTGGTTTTATGAATCAACGGCTCCAGCGTGACTTCCACCACCGGCGTTTTGTGGTTCGTCTCAGTGAAAAGCAGGAGGGTTACCTTCGTCGCATTCTTGGAGTAAAGGGCAAAATTATAGGCCGACTCTTCGGGGATGTAAGTTACCCCAAGTGGGATAGGGGATCCTTCAAACGAAGGCCAATCAACGA
>JAFAKL010000440.1 GCA_019235445.1 Verrucomicrobiota bacterium
CGTACCGCTTCTAAACCTTCCAGTTTGTCGATTTGCGCAGCGCCGTAGGTCGAAATGTCAGACATAGCCGAGAGACAAACCTGGGCTGAAGATTTGAGACCAGGTGAACGATAAACTTAGCACAACAGTAGGGCGGCCAATAGCGATTTGCAAGCAATGACCGACTACTATTTGTTGCGGTCGAGGACACAACATACCCAATATTTTGGGGTTTGTCGACTGAGAATCGTTCTTTTCCTTTCTCGGGCGCAGCGTCGCCAGGCTCATCCTGCTTAACCCTCCTAGCCCTCGCTCCAGTAGCTATTTCGGGGACCGGACACTAAATTGGCGTTGCATGGAAATGTTTGACTTTGTGGTTATTGGCGGGGGCAGCGCAGGCTATGCCGCAGCAACGGCAGCAGCCGGGGCAGGGTTAAAGACGGTCTGCCTCGAAGGAGGGAAAGAAGTGGGCGGGCTTTGTATTCTGCGCGGTTGCATGCCGAGCAAGACCTTCATTGAATCTGCAAACCGCTTCTTGACGCTGCGTCGAGCGAAGGAATTTGGACTGAGCGCGGGCCCTATAGCCTTCGATCCTGAAGCAATTATTCGGCGGAAGAGGGACCTCATTACGGCCTTCGCGAGACATCGGGAAGAACAACTGACGGATGGCAGGTTCAAGTTCGTGCGAGGTCGAGCCGAATTCACAGATTCGCACCATTTGAGGGTAAAATTGTTAGGTGGAGGCGAAGAAGAGATCGAGGGGAAGACTTTTTTGATTTCTACCGGATCGGTTCTCAACTTCATCGATCTGCGCGGCTTGAATGAGGCTGGATTTCTGGACAGCGACACGGCGCTGGACTGCGAACATTTTCCGCAATCGGTAGTGATTCTGGGCGGAGGGGCGATCGCACTGGAATTTGCTCATTTCTACAATGCACTTGGCGTCGAGGTGACAGTGGTGCAAAGGAGCAATCAAGTCATCAAGGAAGCCGATCCCGATATCGCCGAGGCGTTGGTCACGGCGTTTCGCAAGCGCGGTGTCAGGGTGATTTGTGGCACCAAGCTTTTGCATGTCGAGCTAACTGCCAGGGGGAAAAGCGTCTGGTACGAACAGAACGGGCAAAAAAAAGTTGCTGAGGCGGAGGAGATTTTCTACGCGCTCGGCCGCAAGCCGAGTGTCCAGGGATTAGGGCTGGAAAAAGCGGGAGTTGAGACAGACAAACACAAGGCGGTAGTGGTAAACGACAATCTGCAAACGTCGCAGCCCCACATCTTTGCGGCCGGGGACGTGACCGGACTTTACGAAATTGTGCACATTGCAGTCCAGCAAGGCGAGATCGCGGCTGGGAACGCGCGGCGATTGCTGATCGGTGAAGTACCGGAAGCGATCGACTATCGTCTAAAAATGTTCGTCATCTTTACCGAGCCGCAGATTGCGGTGGTGGGCGTCAACGAGCGCGAAGCGGTCGAGCTGGGGATGGAGATCAAGGTCGCGAAATACCCTTTTGATGACCTCGGGAAAGCATTGGTTCGAGGCGAAGTGGAAGGATTCGTCAAATTGATTGTTGACGCTAAGAACGGGGAGATTGTGGGAGGTGCTGCCATCGGCTCGGAAGCTTCGGAACTCATTCACGAAATCGTGGTGGCCATGCATTTCCATTCGACTGCCGCAACGCTCGCGTCTATCCCGCATTATCACCCGACCTTAAGCGAGATCTGGACCTATCCGGCGGAAGGACTGGCACAGGTAGGCACGAGAATTCGTTGACACTGCATTTGGCGCCCGTCATAGTTGCGGGCGTGCTGAAGAAGTTTATCCCCCATAAGCCAGGACAGGCGGCACCTACGGAAGAAGCCGGTTCTGGGGAGAGTTCGTCAACTCCGCCGGCCGCTCAACCGTTCACTGAAACTCAACCAAAACCCGTTATGGCAGATACACCACCAAATAAGAATAACCTCTCGAAGGATGTCGAAATAAAAGGTTCGATCAAGTTTGTGCAAGAATTCGTCTTTGACGGAAATCTGGAAGGTGAGATTTCCTCCGCCGACGGTATTCTGACCGTTGGGGAAAATGCGGACGTCCGCGGCGAGGTGAAAAGCAAGACTGTCATAGTAAAGGGTAAAGTGCACGGAAACATTACAGTACAGGAGCGTTGTGAACTTCATTCGCGTTCCCAGCTCATGGGGGACCTGAAAGCTGCGCGTCTGGTGATCGAAGAAGGCGCGACGTTCGTCGGCAAATCGGAAGTCACACCCAATAAGAATCTCACTAAAGATTTTAGTGCCCCTGCCCCTCCCCACAAAGAAGAGCTGCAGAAGGCCGGTGCTCCACGTTAAGGAGTTCTGAGTGGCTGCTAAAGGACGGATCGAAGTACAATGTCCTCATTGCGGTAACATTCAGTTAGAACCTGAGCTTGCGAAGTCTACCTACTGCCGAAAGTGCAGCGGTTACATTCAGCTAGGTAAGGGTCGAAAATCGAGTGAGCCGCAGGAGGTAGAGAAGCAACCTTCGGTCTTTCACAAGTTGGAAGGCCTTATAGGTGTCCAGAGGACGGTTGTCGCCCGGTGCTTCGAATGCACCGGAAAAAGGGAAGTCCCAAAGAGCGCCACTTCAACGATCTGTCCCCTTTGCGGCGCCTACATCGATCTGCAGGATTACCGGATCATCGGCAATTACAGTCGTTCGATCCGGACTCGCGGACGGTTGATCGTCACCAATAAAGGCGATCTGAACAGCAATCGGGCGATCTGCGATTATGCTGAAATACAGGGGTCCATGCGTGGAAATCTGATTTGCAGCGGGGAAGTTCATATCCGCTTAAAAGGAAAGCTAAGTGGCAGTATTGAGGCGAAGAGCGTCCATATCGATAAAAGGTGTGAAGCCGAATTTGTACGCCCGATCCGGGCAGAATTGGTTGAAATTGAGGGAATCATCTCGGCTCGGATTATCTCGACTGGAAAGGTTGTCATCCAGAAAACCGGCCGGCTGACCGGGGCGGTGTTTGGCCGCGGATTTTCGGTGGAAAAGGGAGGCGAATTTTTTGGCGAACTCTCGATCGGGAAGGTAGAGATGACGCAAGGTGAATTGCTGGACGCACCAACCCGTGCCCCGGAGACGAAAGGGAAGTCCGACACGGGTGCGGACTTCAGCCTGGTGACTGCGTAAATGCTGGTTGGCTGCGGCTGTCAATCGACGAGCACGACGACGAGGACGATCGGAAGGCTAAGCGGACGCTTGTAGGTGTTTAGCGCTACGACTGATCAAGGGGAGACAGGAGAGGCTGCGTTCTGAGCTGCCGCAGTTGGCTTTGGCGCTTCCTGAGAGAGTTTGTCAGACAATCTGCCTGCTCTACGCCCTGCTTCGCCTGAGAAGCTGCTTTCTGGATAACGCCGGACGATGCTTTCAAATAGTTGCTGCGCTTTTCTTATATCCCCTTTTGTTTCAGTCAGGCGTGCCTGTTCAAACAGGGCCATCGGGGCCAGGTAGGAAGTATTGAACTGGGTCGCGATCAAATTGTACTCGTCGATCGCTTGGTCCGGATGATTCTCGCGCTCAGCGTTGGACGCCAAACCCATATACCCTGCCACGAGCAAAGGATGTTTGCCAAAACCGTGCACGAAGGATTCGTAAGCGCTGTCCGATTCTGAATATTTGCCGTCGTCTCTTAGCTTTGATCCGATCCTCAAATAACAATTGCCGGCCGCGATCGTGCCGGGAAAATCGTGGATGAGAGCCCGCCAACCCTCGATCGAATCGGCTGCGGCATAGGCGGCTTCAGCTTTCCGGATTTTTACCACTTGCAGCCCGAAATAGATACTCCCCCCAAGAATCGCGACCATCAGCACCAGAGCGCCAAGGAGAATCTTCTGTTTGTGAAGCGCCCAAAAGACTTCCAGATCGACGGTGGAGACGGGCTGAGCGGGATGCGACGGTTGGGCCGCGGGTTGGCTACTCATTAGAGGATAGAAGGCAGGAGTTCAAGAGGCCAGGAGTCCTTTTGGCCCATTACAGTCTGCGCAGAATGACAACCCAGGCAAGTCGAAGTTTATCGGATGGACGCAAGTGAAACACCAAAAAGAGCCCGTTTCTGTCGCAACTCCTGACAGTAGTGCACTAGCACTAGCCGCCAACTTCTGCTCTGGCCTCATCAGCGAGTGCGGTGCTGAGATAGCGTTCTCCGGTTGAGCATGCAACGGTCACGATGAGTTTGCCCTTGTTTTCCGGACGCTTGGCGATTTCAACTGCCGCGTGCACATTCGCTCCTGAGCTGATCCCCGCCAGGATTCCTTCTTCCTTGGCGAGACGTCGGGCCATCGTGAAAGCGTCTTCGTTTGAGACCAAGACCACTTCATCGACGATCTGCAAATGAAGATTGTTCGGAACAAAGCCGGCGCCCGTTCCCTGGATTTTGTGCGGACCTGGTTTGATCGGTTGACCCGTCAAGGTTTGATGAATCACAGGCGAATCCTTTGGCTCAACCGCAATTGCCTTGAAGTCCGGTTTGCGCGGTTTGATCACTTCGGCAACTCCGCTGATGGTGCCTCCAGTTCCGACGGCAGAGACGAGGATATCAACTTTGCCATCTGTGTCGGCCCAGATCTCTTCGGCCGTGGTTTGCTGGTGAATTGTCACGTTTGCGGGGTTATTGAACTGCTGGGGCATCCAGGCGTGTGGGGTAGTTTTCAACAGTTCTTCCGCTCGGGCGATGGCGCCTTTCATTCCCTCCGATCCGGGCGTGAGAACCAGTTGAGCGCCCAGCATGGCCAGGAGTGTGCGGCGCTCAAGGCTCATTGTTTCCGGCATCGTCAGGATCAGCTTATAACCTTTAGCCGCGCAGACGAATGCCAAGGCGATCCCAGTGTTACCGCTCGTAGGTTCAACGATCACCGTATCGGGTTTTATAGTTCCTTCTTTTTCAGCAGCTTCAATCATCGACATCCCAATCCTGTCTTTCACGCTGCCGAGAGGATTAAAAAATTCGCATTTGATGGCGATGGTCGCTTCGATGCCGCGAGTGATGCGGTTGAGTCGGACGAGCGGAGTCCGGCCGATTGTTTCGACTATATTGTTATAGAGTATACCGTTCGTTTGCATTGTGATTGAGGGACAGGCGGAAACCGTTTACATACACAAACCTGGGGTGGGTTCAAGTCGGCAGCCTGTAAATGTCGCGCACCAAAGCAGCACCAGACTTCCAGGTCTATCTGCTGTCCCCAAGAAGGCGAGGTATTTTCGGGGGCGGGAAACTACGGCGGTCGAGGCCCGCGTCGAGTACTCCGCGCGGGCCTCGCTTGCATGGCGTAAGCCGAATTCTGTCTGCGTTTTCGCGCAGTGACGATCATTTATCTCACTCAGTCTCCTGAATGCCCGGCTTCAAGGGCGCCGGGTGCGACTATTACCCGAGGGATTCTTACCGACTTCACGGAAGAACGAGCGGGCAACTCTTCCCTCTGCTTTGTCTTGCACCACATGGGGTTTTTCGTGCGATCCCGCTTACGCGAGAATCCGGTGGGCTCTTACCCCGCCTTTTCACCCTTACCCAGCACCATTAGTTGCCAATGGCCAGTATCAGTTGTCAGTTTTGCTCTGTTTTCCTTTCTGCGTCACCTGCCACTGACGCTCACCACTGCCAACTAATGGGCGGGCGGTTTGTTTTCTGTGACACTTTCCGTTACTCGGGATTTGCACCCCAAGTACCCTTGTTTTCACAAGGCATGCCACCCTGCGGTGTTCGGACTTTCCTCTGGCGAGAAGAATTTCCAGCCAGCGATCGCCTGCCACCTGCCCAAGCTAGCACAGACCGGCATGGGGATCTAGCAGGATACTGGGAAGCAAATCTGACAATTTCGGATGAAACCGGAAAAATCCGTGTTATTCTTCGCGTCTCATTTCTAGGGGTTTCCGGTGAGGGGCGTTGGGGAAAAATCTCTTGCGCCGCGTGGGAAAACTTATATAGTCCACGCTCCCCTGCGTCTGGCGGAATAAAGGTCCGTGCTGTCAGTGCAGTTTTTAATCTCTGGACGAATTGAATTTTGCTACATGCCTACAATCAACCAGCTGGTAAGAAAGGGTCGCAGGAAGATGGCGGTGAAATCGAAGTCACCAGCTCTCGCCGATTGCCCGCAACGGCGCGGAGTTTGTGTGCAAGTGATGACGCGAACGCCCAAGAAGCCAAACTCGGCCTTGCGGAAGGTTGCCAAGGTGCGCTTGACCAACGGTTACGAAGTGATCGCCTACATCCCGGGAGAGGGTCACAACCTCCAAGAGCACTCAATCGTGATGGTTCGCGGCGGCCGGGTTAAAGATCTGCCGGGGGTTCGCTATCATATTGTGCGGGGAACATTGGACTCGCTTGGGGTGGATGGCCGTCGCCGCAGTCGCTCCAAGTACGGCGCGAAGCGTCCGAAATCGGGTGCAGATGCCGCTGCAGCTGGAAAAGGCAAGAAGAAGTAAAAGCAGGCGGTGATCAGGGCAAAGGCCCCAATCCCGCGGCGAAAAGAAACTATGTCACGTCGACACAGAGTCATTCATAAGATCGAGTCATTGGACAGCAGGTACGGCAGCCCGGTGGTGGCGCGGCTGATCAGCACTGTCATGCGAAGCGGCAAAAAATCGGTCGCCGAACGAATCGTGTATGAGGCGATCGAGCGGAGCCGGGAAGGATCGGATTCCGTCGATCCACTGGATACTCTGCTGAAGGCGCTGGAGAATGCCAAACCGCGACTTGAGGTGAAATCCCGCCGGGTCGGGGGCGCGACTTACCAGGTTCCGGTGGAAGTGCCTCAGGAACGACAAGTTTCGTTAGCGATGCGATGGCTGGTAAATTTTGCCAAAAATCGGCGAGGGACAATGACCGACAATCTGGCGGCGGAAATAAAAGATGCCGCGTCGGGTCAAGGAAATGCAATTAAGAAGCGTGACGACACGCACAAAATGGCGCAGGCCAACCGGGCCTTTGCACACTTCAGGTGGTAACCGATATGTCTACATCTGTTCTAGAGATAGAGAAGTCGAGTGTTATGACGACCAACCCCAATTCTCCAAATCGTGCATACCCCCTGGAACGTACGCGGAATATTGGTATCAGCGCGCATATCGATGCTGGTAAGACGACGTTGACCGAGCGGATCCTGTTTTACACGGGAATGATCCACCGGATTGGCGACGTGGATGATGGCAACACGGTGACCGACTGGATGGAACAGGAAAGAGAGCGCGGCATCACCATCACGTCTGCTGCCACGACCTGTTTTTGGAACCAGCGGAAAGAACCGGGCGTTTTCAAACTTTTCGAAAATCAACAGCAGCGCATTAACATCATCGATACGCCTGGCCACGTCGACTTTACGGCGGAAGTGGAGCGCTCACTGCGTATTTTGGACGGGGCGATCCTGGTCTTCGACAGCGTGGCTGGTGTCCAGCCGCAAACCGAAACTGTCTGGCGTCAGGCGAACAAGTACAATGTTCCCCGGATCTGTTTTGTTAACAAAATGGATAAGGTAGGCGCCGATTTTAATAACGTCGTCAAGGAGATCCGTACTAAGCTCGGCGCGAATGCCTGGCCGACTTTGATTCCGCTCGGCAAGGAAGATTATCTCAAGGGCCAGCTCGATATCATTAACAAGAAAGCAATCATTTACTCCGACAGCGATTCATTGGGATCCGTTTACGAGGTAACGCCTATCCCGGACGAGTACAAGGAGATGATTGATCAGGCGTATAATGACCTGGTCGAACAGGTAGCTAACCTGGACGACGAAGTCGGAACTCTCTTCCTCGAAGAAAAGCCGGTGACGCCAATAGATCTGAAAGCGGCCATCCGCCGGCTGACCATCGCAAATCTTTTTGTCCCGGTCGCCGGCGGTTCTGCCTTTAAGAACAAAGGCGTGCAATATCTGGTGGATGCGGTGGTCGACTATCTCCCGAGTCCGCTCGACATTCCTCCAGCGAAGGGCATCGATCCCGACACCCACGAAGAAAAATTTGCTCCGACGGATGACAACGCGAAGTTCTGTTCGCTGGCCTTCAAACTCTGGAGCGATCCCTTTGTCGGCAAGCTCGTCTTTTTTCGTGTCTATTCCGGAAAGCTCTCGAAAGGAGACACGGTCTACAATCCGCGTACTAATAAACGCGAACGGATCAGCCGTTTAATCCAGATCCAGGCGGATAAGCGTGAGGATATCGACACCTGTTACTCAGGGGATATCGCGGCAATTGTTGGAATTAAGAATATCACTACCGGCGACACCCTTTGTGACGAATCCTCTCAGATTCTCCTGGAGCCTCCGTCCTTCCCGGAGCCGGTTATTTCCATGGCCATCGAGCCTAAGACGAAGATCGATCAGGAAAAAATGGCGACCGCACTTCAGCGATTGTCCGAAGAAGATCCGACGTTCCGTGTCTTCACCCACGAAGACACCGGGCAGACCATTATTGCCGGGATGGGCGAGCTCCACCTGGAAATCATCCGGGACCGTATGTTGCGCGAATTCAAGGTCGATGCAAATGCGGGTAAACCGCAGATCGCCTATCGGGAGACGATCACCAAGAACGCCACGGGCGAAGGAAAACTGATCAAGCAGTCCGGAGGCCGCGGTCAATATGGCCATGTTGTGGTTAAGGTGGAGCCGCGCGAGCGGGGGAAAGGGGTCCAGATCGAGAACAAGATTGTCGGAGGCATCATTCCGAAGGAGTACATCCCCGCGGTCAAAAAGGGGATCGAAGAATCGCTCTCGAACGGAGTTGTCGGAGGATACCAGGTCATCGATTTCTATGTGGAGATTGTGGATGGATCGTACCATGATGTCGATTCGAATGAGTTAGCATTCAAGCTGGCCGCGATCTTTGCCATGAAGGATGCCTTCAAGAAAGGGGCCTCGATCCTTCTCGAGCCAATCATGAAGGTGGAATGCGTCACGCCCGATGAGTACCAGGGCGATATCATGGGTGACTTGAATCGGCGGCGTGGCCGCATCATGAATATGGAGGCCAAAAATTTCGCCACCATCATTCACTCAGAAGTACCGCTGGCCGAGATGTTCGGTTACGCAACGGCGATCCGGTCCCTTTCCAAAGGACGCGCTTCCTATTCCATGGAGCCGTCTCATTTCGAAGCCGTACCAGCCCAGATTGTGGCGGCGGTATTGGACCAGAAAGGAACATAAATTATGGCGAACAGTCAACGCATCCGCATCCGCTTGAAGGGATTTGATTACCGGATGCTGGATCAGTCTGCAGTGGAGATCGTCGAGACGGCCAAGCGTACAGGCGCGAAGGTCGCCGGTCCGATTCCGTTGCCGACCAAGATCGAGAAATTCACCGTGAACCGATCCCCGCACGTCGACAAAAAGTCGATGGACCAGTTTGAAATGCGTACTCACAAGCGGTTACTCGATATCATTGAACCAACTGCGAAGACGGTGGATGAGCTGCGCAAGCTGAATCTCCCCGCGGGAGTGGATATCACCATTAAGATTTAATGGTGATCCCAAAAGAGAATGAAGATTGGACTTTTAGGTCGAAAAATCGGGATGACGCGTGTTTACAACGAGAAGGGGGAAGCTACACCTGTGACCGTAATCGAGGTGGGTGGCAACACGGTCGTTCAGTTCAAAAAACCGGAAACTGAGGGGTATACAGCGGTACAGGTCGGCTTTGACTCACAGAAAGAATCGCGGGTGACCAAGCCCTTAGTCGGGCATTTCAAGAAGGCGAATACCGAACCGAAAAAATTTGTGAGAGAATTTCGGTTGCCGGATGGAATGCAATTGGATGGAGAGTGGAACCTGAGCGTGGACCAGTTTCAGCCGGGCGAGTTGGTGGATGTTATCGGGAAATCGAAAGGGAAAGGGTTTCAGGGGGTCATGAAAAAGCATGGATTCGCCGGCCAACCGGCTGCACATGGGTCCAAGACCCATCGGCGAAACGGTGCGGTTGGAAATCGATCAACTCCAGGACGGATCTGGCGTAACATGGGAATGCCCGGTCACTTGGGAGACGACAGGGTAACGGTACAAAACTTGCGGGTCGTCCAAGTGCGTCCGCAAGAAAATGTCATTTTGCTTTGCGGAGCGGTTCCGGGGTCAAATGGGAGCTACGTCGTGATACGGCCGGCGAAGAAAAAACAGGAAACGGACGGGGGGAAACCTAAATGAGCGCCACGGTCTTAACCGTTGCTGCCGCCAAAGAGGCAAAGATTAATGTGATCGAAAACGGGCGCGGCACCCAGGCTCTACACGATTTGGTTGTTGCTCTTCGGGCAAATCGGAGAAGTGGAACGGCAAACACTAAGACTAAGGCAGAAGTTGCCTATTCCGGCAAGAAACCATGGCGCCAGAAAGGGACGGGGCGGGCACGTGCCGGCTACACTTCATCGCCGGTGTGGTCGGGCGGCGGCGTGGTTTTTGGCCCGAAACCGCGGGACTATTCGAAGAACGTACCAAAAAGCGTCCGGCGCCTTGCTTTGCTGAAGGCGCTTAGTTCCAGGATCATTGCAGGGGACGTGCTGATTGCCGAAGAGATAAAGGTGGCTGCGCCGAAAACCAAAGAATTCGTCTCGTTTCTGAAGTCGCAGACCGACGAGCGCAAGGTTCTTCTCATTGGTACGCAATTTGATCAGGCCACTTACAAGGCGGCCAGGAATATTCAACCGGTACTTTTGAACACTGCGGCTGAAGTGAATACGGAACAGTTGCTGGCGTTCCGAAAAATAATAGTTACGAACGAAGCCCTGGCCAGGCTGGCGGAGAGATTGGCATGAACGAACCGACTCATTTGATTCACAATATCCGGCTGACGGAGAAGGCCAGTCTCCTTGGAGAAAAGAATAACCAATACGTTTTCCGGGTCGATCCTCGAGCGAACAAGCTTGAAATAAAGCAGGCCGTCCAGGAACTCTTCGGAAAGAAAGTAGTTCGGGTTAACACTGCCCAATACGCCGGGAAAAAGAAACGGGAACGCCGAGCAGACTTTGGCAGGCGGGCGCACTGGAAGAAGGCAATCGTGACACTCGCTAAAGGGGAGAAGATCGATCTCGTGTAGCAGGAGGCCGAAATCATGCCACTAAAAAATTTCAGATCGCTTACTCCAACCCAACGTTTCAAACAAACGCCGGGATTCGACGAGATCACCAAAGAGAAGCCCGAGAAATCTCTGCTTGAACCACGCAAAAGGTCAGGTGGACGTAACAACCACGGGCGGCTGACTTCTCGCCACATTGGAGGTGGGCACAAACAGAAATATCGCATCATCGATTTCAAGCGAAAGCTTCGTGACGTCGCGGCGACTGTAGAGGCGATTGAGTATGATCCGAACCGTACGGCTCGCATCGCGCTGGTCCAGTATCCCGGGGGCGAAAAGGCGTATATCCTTGCTCCCACTGGGCTGAAGGTCGGCGCGAAAGTGATCGCCGGCGACAATGTGGCTCCGGAGATCGGAAATGCTCTGCCGCTGAAGTCGATTCCTCTGGGAACAGCTATTCACAATGTGGAGCTTATTCCGGGCAGAGGAGGCCAAGTCGCTCGAGGTGCCGGCCAGCAGGCCATTTTGAGCAATCGGGAAGCAGGCTATGCGTTAGTTCGCATGCCCTCGGGCGAGATTCGCCGAATCCATGAGAACGCCTATGCGACGATTGGGCAGGTCGGCAATGTGGAGCACATGAACGTTTCCAGCGGCAAAGCGGGAAGGAGTCGTTGGCTGGGCCGGCGGCCCCACGTTCGCGGCATGGCGATGAACCCGATCGACCATCCGATGGGCGGCGGCCAGGGAAAGAGCAAAGGCGGTGGCGGCCGGCATCATCCGGTGAGTCCTTGGGGGCAGTTGTCCAAAGGATTCAAAACCCGCCGCAAACATAAGCCAAGCGACTCGGTGATTGTCGAGCGTCGGAAGAGCACGAAAAAGACGAAGTAATTTATGTCCAGATCGTTGAAAAAAGGTCCATTTGTGGACGTAAAGCTTCTCGGAAAAGTCGAGAAGATGAGTGGTGGGAGCGGCACCAAGAGGCCGATCAAGACTTGGTCGCGCCGGTCAATGATTACACCTGATTTTGTGGGCCACACTTTCCTGGTGCATAACGGAAAAATTTTCAACTCGGTGTTTGTGACGGAGAACATGGTTGGGCATAAACTGGGCGAATTTTCACCTACCCGAACTTTCAAGAAGCATGGTGCCCACACGGCCAAGGTGGCGAAGTAAAGGAGCGTCCCGCTCAAGGCGTACAGCAATGCAGGTAACCTCTACATATCGATTTGCGCGCATCTCGGCGTTTAAAGCCCGCGAAGTGACGCGCGAAATACAGGGCCATTCAGCCTCGGAAGCTCTGGACCTTTTGGCGTTCAGCCCGAAAAAGGCGGCTGTCATGGTCAAGAAGACTTTGAAGAGTGCGATTGCCAATGCTGAAAACAACGCTGAACTCAAGGTGGACACTCTTCTCGTTAAAGAGGCTGTGGTCGGAGAAGGCCCCACCTCGAAGCGTTTTCGCGCACGGGCGCGAGGCGGTGCGAGCCCGCTCCGGAAACGCACGAGCCATATCCGGATCGTCCTGAGCGACGAATTAATACCAGAAGCTACCGCCACACGTGCAAGACGGCGGCGAACCAGCCGGGAAGGTGCCGCCAGCCAGAAATCGAAACCAACGCGGGAAGCCGGTCAAGTGGGGGCGGCAGGCGAAGTGATGCCAAGCAGAGGAGCCCCGAAGGAAATCGAGGAACCAACAGACTCCGGCGAGCCAATAAGCGAGACCGAGCCAAGAGCAGAGAAAGAATAAGTATGGGACAAAAAGTTAATCCGATCGGATTTCGCCTGGCGCTGAACAAAGATTGGCGCTCGCGCTGGTACGCTTCCACCAAGGAGTTCCCGGAGTTTCTCCATGCCGATCTAAGAATCCGGCGTTTCGTTAAGCAGAAGCTTTCCATGGCAGCGGTGTCGAAGGTTGTGATCGAACGCGCATGGAATAGCATCCGGGTCACTATTTTTACGGCGCGTCCCGGGATTGTGATTGGTCGCAAGGGAGCCGAGATCGAGAAGATGACCGAAGAAATCACTCGGATGTCGGGTGGGAAACAGGTCAAAATTGATATTCAGGAGATCAAGACTCCTGAGTTGGACGCACAGTTGGTGGCGGAAAACGTCGCCTTGCAGATCGAACGTCGTATCTCATTTCGCCGGGCGATGAAGAAGGCGGTGCAAACGACAATGGATTTCGGGGCTCTGGGCATCAAAATTCGTTGTTCCGGCCGCCTCGGCGGCGCAGAGATTTCAAGGGCGGAATGGTACCGCGAAGGAAAAATACCGTTGCACACTCTACGCACGCCGATCGATTACGGCTTTGCTGAGGCGAACACCGTGTACGGCAAAATTGGAGTGAAATGCTGGATCTGCAAACCGGAACCGGTGGCCGAGCAGCCGACGCAGAAGAGAGACGGCGCCCATGAACCAGCCTCAGCGTCCAGATAAAGAGTTTTACTGTGGAGAGATCGTATGCCGTTGATGCCGAAAAGAGTCAAATACCGGAAGACGCAGCGAGGAAGTCGATGTGGTAATGCCAGTCGAAACATCTCGATCGCCTTTGGTGAATACGCTTTGCAAACACTCGATCGAGCTTGGATCACCAACACGCAGATCGAAGCGGCTCGCGTCGCACTCACTCGCAACATGAAGCGGAAAGGGAAGCTCTGGATAAAGATTTTTCCTGACAAATCTGTCACGAAGCGGCCGCCGGAAACTCGCATGGGCAAGGGCAAAGGGAATCCCGAGTTTTGGGTCGCGACGGTTCGACCTGGCAATATTCTTTTCGAGTTGGACGGCGTGACCGAATCGGTTGCTCGGGAATCGCTACGGTTGGCTGCCACCAAGCTTCCTGTCAAAACCAGGTTTATCAGTCGGCAGCGAGCGATCGCTACTTAGCGCGTCTGGATCAATTTGGCCATGAAAATCAAGGAATTGCGTGAGTTAAGCAATGAAGAACTGCTTGCCAGGCGCTACGAGCTGCGAAAGGACGCTTTCAATCTTCGTCTGCAACAACAGACAGGCGCGACGGAGAAGCCGAGCGTGATCCGGACCAGTCGCAGAGAGATTGCTCGCATCGAAACAATACTGGCTGAACGGGCCACGAAGTCAGAAAGCGGAGGCGGCGAAGGCAACATGGCGTCCGCCGCAGGAACGAGGAAGTAAACATGAGTGACGAGACTGTGAATGAGAAAGGTACTGCCACGGCGACCGAAGGCGCCGGTTTGTCCGACGATCACCCTGCGACGTCGCCACTACCGGCCGCCCCAGCGCAGCAGTCTGAAATTCCGAAGCGGCATCTTCGGAAGACCCGCGTAGGTCAGGTCGTCTCCAACAAAATGGAGAAGACGATCGTAGTGGCGGTAGTCCGCCGAGTCCCGCACGCGAAGTTCGGGAAAATTGTGAAACGGACCAAGAAATTGTATGCCCACGACGAGAAGAACCAGTGTTCGATTGGGGATCTGGTGCGCGTGGAAGAAACCCGACCTCTCAGTCGCTTGAAACGCTGGCAATTGGTCGAAGTATTGAGGCACTGATCGGAAAGGTTCAGGTCATGATCCAGATTCGTTCCAGGTTAGATGTGGCCGACAATACCGGTGCGCGTATGGTAACCATGATAGGGGTAATTGGTAAACAGACTCCCTACGCCTCTATTGGGGACGTCATCACTTGCAATGTGAAAGAAGCGGCGGCCAACGGCACCGTAAAAAAAGGTGAGGTAGTTCGCGCGGTGGTGGTTCGAACAAAACAACCGGTAAAGCGGGACGACGGGTCCTACCTGCGTTTTGATAACAATGCCATTGTCATTATCGACAAGGATTTGAACCCGAGGGGGACGCGCATATTCGGGCCGGTGGCTCGGGAGTTGCGCGAAAAAAATTTTATGAAGATCATTTCGCTCGCTCCGGAGGTATTATGAGCAAGCAGCGATTTCACGTCAAAAAAGGAGACGAAGTCAAGGTGATCTCCGGCAATCATCAGGGAGCTTCCGGGAAAGTCCTGGCCGTTTTGCCGAAAAAAGAGCAGGTCCTGATCGAGGGAGTGCGCCTGATCAAAAAAACTCAGCGCAAATCCCAGGACAATCCAAACGGAGCGATTATCACCCGTGAAGGTCCGATCCACATCTCGAACGTGAAACTGATCGAATCCCGCGCGGCCAAGCCCGCAAAAAAAAGTCGGGGAGGGTAAAGGATGCAAGCAGAACTGTATAAGGAGTACCAGACCAAAGTGATACCGGCTCTGAGCAAGAGCTGGGGCTACAAAAATATTTTCCAGGTGCCGAAAGTCGAAAAGGTGGTGGTGAACACGTGTATCCCGGCGCAAGGGACCGACCTGAAACAGGCCCTTGAAGACGCCAAGAAGGAGCTTGCGGTCATCACGGGTCAGAAATCGGCCGAGACCAAATCGAAGAAGAGCATCTCCAATTTCAAGCTTCGGAAGGGACAGGCGATCGGCGCTAAAGTGACTTTACGCGGAGATCGGATGTACGAGTTCCTGGAGCGGCTAATTAAGATGGCGTTACCGCGAATTCGCGATTTTCGAGGACTATCTCCGAAGGCATTCGATGGCAACGGCAATTACACCTTGGGTGTCCACGACCAATCGATTTTTCCGGAGGTGGATCTCGACAAAATCAAGCGCAACGTGGGGTTTGATGTCACCATCGTCACAACCGCGAGAACAAACGAGGAGGCAAAGGCGCTGCTGACCGAGCTGGGCATACCATTCAGCGACAAGAAGCAACCCACCAAGGCTTCGTTCGAGGAGAATAATCGATGAGTAACCTTTCAGACCCGATCGCAGATTTTCTGACTCGCCTTCGCAACGCGTCTCGCGCACATCGGTCCGATGTCTCAGCGCCTTACTCCCGAATCAAAGAAGAGATTGCGCGCATCTTGAAGCGGGAAGGATACATCTCCGAGTTTGAAGTCGATAGGCAAAGCAAGCCTGCTCAGATAAGGGTGACGATGAAGTTCGTGAACCGTACTCCGGCCTTGAGCGGGTTGAAACGGGTCAGCAAGCCGGGGCTGAGGAAATACATTGGTTCCGCCGAGATTCCGCGGGTGCTCGGCGGCATGGGGGTCTCGATTCTGTCGACCTCGCGAGGGGTTCTTACCGGGCGCGAGGCTCGTAAGGAACGCTTGGGTGGCGAATTGTTGGCTTTGGTGTGGTGAGGAGGTTTTGAGATGTCTCGTATCGGAAAAAAATCGATCGAAATTCCGGAAAAGGTAAAATTGGCCGTTTCCGATACCGGTTCGATTAAGGTGGAAGGTCCGAAGGGCAAGCTGGAATGGATTTTGCCGGGCTCGATCAAACTGCGTGTGGACGGGAAACACGCGGTTCTAGATCGGGATGCCGAAACCAGAGCGGTCAAGGCGCTTCACGGCCTCTCGCGAAGTCTGATCCATAACATGGTCCTGGGTGTGAGTCAGGGATTCCAGAAAGCCCTGGAGATTCACGGCGTCGGATTTCGAGCGCAGGTGCAGGGCAAGAATTTGAACTTAAGCATTGGCTTCTCGCATCCGGTGGTGTTTCCCATTCCTGAGGGAATCAAGATCACGGTTCAGGAGAACACAAAGCTTTTGATTGAGGGAATCGACAAACAGATGGTGGGCCAGGTAGCCGCCGACATCCGGTCCTATTATCCTCCGGAGCCTTACAAAGGGAAAGGGATCCGGTACTCCGGGGAACAGATCCTTCGCAAGGAAGGCAAGACGGTGCAGTAACAACGATGCAGGCAGACAAGAGATACTGGCCTGTTCTTTTGGAGTATAATGGAACCCATCGATCGCATTAAGATACGACATACACGGATTCGCCGCCGGGTCACGGGGACGTCCGCGCGCCCGCGTCTCGCCGTTCATTTTTCAGGCCAGCACATCTATGCGCAAGTCATCGACGACTCTTCCGGAAATACCATGGCCGCCGCTTCAACCGTTGAGCCGGGGGTAAAAGGCAAGAGCCGGACGAACGCGAAGGTGTCCACCGCAGAAAAAATTGGCGCCCTTGTCGCTGAAAGAAGTTTGCAGAAAAACATCAAAGCCGTGGTATTTGATCGTGGAGGGTTTAGATATCACGGAAAGGTAAAGGCATTGGCCGATGCGGCTCGCGCCGCCGGCTTGGAGTTCTAGCTGAGGTTTGGTGGGAATCGGATTGGGGCCTGCTCCCCTCCACCATTGAAATAAATTATGGCAACTGACGGAAGAAATCGTCGTAACGACAGTTCGGGCGATCGAGGTGGGCAAAAAGGCGACACGACCGAGAAGGTGGTATTTATCAATCGCTGCGCGAAAGTGGTGAAGGGAGGTCGCCGTTTCAGTTTCAGCGCGTTAATTGTTGCCGGTGACCACAAGGGCCGCGTGGGCTACGGGTTCGGTAAAGCGAATGAGGTCTCGGAGGCAATACGCAAAGCGTCCGAATCCGCCCGGAAATCGATGGTTCCCGTCGCTGTCTACGAAAACACAATTCCGCACGAGGTAATCGGGGAATTTGGCGGTGGTCGAGTTCTTTTGCGGCCCGCCTCTCCTGGGACTGGCGTAATCGCAGGGGGCGGAGTGCGGGCGGTGGTGGAGGCGGCCGGAATCAAAGATGTGCTTGCGAAATCGCTGGGTTCAAGTAATCACGCGAATGTCGTGAAGGCTACGATCGAAGCCTTGCGAGGGCTTCGGCACCGCCAGGAGATACTGCGGCTCCGCGGCAAAGAAGGCAGGTAGGAACGCGCTCCTGCGACTTTGACGATGATCGACCACAATAATTCAGATGCGCAGAGTCTGCCTCCCCCAGCACTTATTACTATGCGGTTGAATGAATTAAAACCTCGTCCAGGCTCAAAGCACCGGGTGAAGCGACTGGGGTGCGGCGAAAGTTCCGGTCATGGCAAGACGAGCGGCAAAGGGCATAAGGGCCAAAAGGCTCGTTCAGGAGGAAGCATCCGGCTCGGGTTCGAAGGTGGTCAGATGCCGCTGATTCGGCGACTGCCCAAGCGGGGATTTAACAACGCGGCATTTAAGACTACTTATGCGGTGGTCAACCTGGGCGACCTCGAACAGTTCGAAGAGGGTTCGCACGTCACTGAGCAGCTCCTGCGGGAAAAGAAGCTCGTGAACGGAAGGCTTGATGGTTTGAAGATTCTTGGTCGTGGTGAGCTGACGAAAAAACTGACTGTCGAAGCCGACAAATTCAGCGAAACCGCGCGCCAGGGAATTGAAAAGGTTGGGGGAACTGTTGTTATTCGCGGTTAATTCAAGCCGCTGGCCCCATGATTTCCGCATTCACGAATATCTTTAAAATTCCGGAACTGCGGCAACGCATTCTGTTTACGGTCGCTATGCTGGTCATTGTTCGAGCCGGCGCAGCGATCACGATCCCAGGGGTAAATGCTCACGTCCTGAACGAGTGGTTCCAGACTTCGATGTCAAAGTCTGCTGGAGGCGGGGTGGCTGCTCTTTTCAACATTTTTGCCGGAGGCGCGCTCGAGCATTGCGCAATCTTTTCGCTCGGGATCATGCCTTACATCAGCGCATCGATTATGATGCAGCTCTTGACTGCCGTGATACCGCGCCTGAACAAGCTGGCTCGGGAGGACGGTGGCCGGCAAAAGATTACCCAATATACCCGGTACGTGACTCTCGGCCTCTGTATTTTCCAAGGGTATCTGCTCGCCGTCTCCATGCAGAGTCCGTCCTCTAATCCTTTCCTGCAAGGGATCGAATCGGTGACCGCCCGCCTCGGGCCATTGGTCGAAAACCCCGGTCTCGGTTTTCAGATTGTTGCCACCATGACCCTGAGTGCGGGAACGATGTTCCTGATGTGGGTTGGCGACCAGATCACCGAGCGAGGCATCGGCAATGGAACGTCGTTGATCATTACCGTGGGGATTGTGGCTTCTCTTCCGGGCGCTTTGGTCCAGGTCTGGAACACTTTCGTTCCAACCGGAGGTGCTCCCAGCCGGGTAAGTCCGATGGTGCTGGTTTTGATGATCGCGTTCCTGGTTCTGGTGGTTGCATCCGTCATCGCTTTGACGCAAGGACAGCGAAGGATCAGCATCCAGTACGCCAAGCGTGTTGTCGGCCGGAAAGTCTATGGCGGCCAAACGCAATACCTGCCGTTAAAAGTTAACTCTGTCGGGGTGATGCCGCTGATTTTTGCTCAGGCTATCCTGCTTTTTCCTTCCACTATCCTGAGCATGGCATTCCGAAATCAGGAGTGGGCGGTAACGCTTTCCAACGCTCTGGCGGTCGGCTTCTGGCATTACGTTCTGACCGGAGCTCTGATCTTTTTTTTCAGTTATTTCTGGGTTGCGATTCAATTTCAGCCCACGCAGATAGCGGATGATTTAAAGAAATACAACGGCTACATTCCTGGATATCGGCCAGGCAAACCGACTGCCGAGTTCCTGGAATATACGCTTACTCGACTGACCTTTGCCGGCGCGCTCTTCCTCACAGTGATTGCGGTGATCCCGGAAACTATGATCACCTGGCTCGGTGTTCCGCGGATGACTGCCCGGTTCTTTGGCGGAACGAGTCTCCTCATTATCGTGGGCGTCCTTCTGGACACCATGCGGCAAGTGGAGACGTACCTCATTCAGCGGCATTATGACGGATTCTTGCGCAAGGGGCGCATCCGGGGCCGCTTCGAACGTGCGGTAGGCGGAACGGGTAAAGTGGTCAAAGAGGGGGTCCTGCTCTGGATGTGGGTTGCTTTCGCCCTGCTCGCTGTTGCGGGCGTGGCTGTTTCCATCTTTGTGAACCAGAGATAGTCCAACAGGGTGAAGAGGCGAATCGTTCTTCGAGTGTCCTGTTATCGTAGATGAAATATTGGCGTGCGCGGACGCGAGTCGTGCGGGAGATTCAGTGTTTAAGGACGTGGGCGTCGACCTGATTAATCGGATGATCCCTATCAAAACACCGCTGGAAATTGAAAAGATGCGAGCTTCGTGCAAGCTGGCAAGTGCGATCCTGGAGAGGCTTTCTGCGATGCTTTGTCCGGGAATAACCACGAGAGACGTGGATCACTCCGGCGCGAAATTGATGGAGCAAGCCGGCTGCAAAAGCGCTTTTCTTGGGTACAGACGGTTTCCGGGTCACATCTGCATCTCTGTCAACGATGAGGTGGTTCACGGGATCGGCGGCTCCCGGCGTATTCAATACGGGGATGTCGTGAAACTGGACATAGGCGTGATCTTGGACGGTTTCGTCGGCGATACCGCAGCCACCGTCCCGATCGGCTTAGTGAGAGAGGATGTGCAGCGGCTCCTGGCCGTGACGGAGGATGCGCTTAGCAAGGCAATAGAAAATGCCCGCGAGGGCCGTCGCCTGAACGAACTCTGTGCCGCGATCCAGGACGAAGTCGAATTAAATGGATTCAGTGTCGTCAGGGAGTTCGTTGGCCATGGGGTTGGACGCCATCTTCATGAAGAGCCACAGATCCCAAATTACCGGACCCCGGGCGCCACAGCAAAGTTAAAGGCCGGAATGACTCTGGCCATCGAACCAATGGTCAATATGGGTCGCGCGGCGGTCAAAGTGCTGGACGACGATTGGACCGTCGTAACGGCTGACCATTTGCCTTCCGCGCACTTTGAACACACCGTTCTGGTGACGAAAGGTGAACCAGAAATATTGACATGGCGCGAAAAGACGTCATCGAAGTTGAGGGCAAGGTAGTTGAGCTATTGCCCAATACGATGTTCCGAGTGGAACTCCCCAATGGACATCGGATCCTGGCGCATATCTCCGGAAAAATGCGACTCCATTTCATTCGGATCTTGCCAGGGGATAAAGTTATGGTAGAGATGTCTCCTTACGACTTGACGAAAGGTCGGATAACGTTCCGGCAGCGTTAGGTGATTTTTGAAAAACGCTCCTGAGAGGGTATCTCCTTGGGACGCGTTTTTTTGTCCCTTAAGGACGGAACTGGATGAAAGTGCGACCTTCTGTAAAGCGGCTGTGCGAGAGCTGCCGGATTATTAAAAGAAAAAATGTAGTCCGTGTGGTTTGTAAAAATCCACGGCACAAACAGCGACAGGGTTGAACTGAATGAGAGAACCGGTGCGGACTGGTTCTGCCATTCGGTGCGGCCCCAAAGCATTGGATATGCCTCGAATACTTGGAGTTGATATACCTGGAGATAAGCGGATTGAAGCTTCGTTGCCTTACATCTATGGCATCGGGCCCAAAACCGCCAAAAAGGTCCTTGAACAAGCAAACATTGACCCGAACGTGCGTGCGAAGGATCTGACGCCGGAACAGTTGGGTGAAATTGTTCATGCGATCAATGCGAACGGTTATCTGATCGAGGGTGATCTCCGGCGCGATATTCAAGGGAACCTGAAGCGTTTGCAAGCAATTCGATGCTATCGAGGAACACGGCACATTCGCGGACTTCCTGTGCGTGGCCAGAGAACTTCGACCAATGCTCGCACCCGCAAGGGGCCCCGAAAGACCGTCGGCGTGCAGCGCAACAAAGACGCCAAAGCAGGAAAAGTCTAGCCCAAGGGGAACGAAGGAATGCCTAAAGAAACAACGAACCCCACACCGGCTTCCAAAAAGGAGTCTATTGCCGCTGGTTCTCCGGCGGGTTCGGCTGATCCGCCAGAGTCTGTAACACCGCCCCAAGCTCCGGCCGCTGAGCCTGGTAAGACGATACGAACTCCGAAGCCAAAGACCAAAAAGGAAAGCGGATCCGCCGAAGGCGCTAAAGTGAGTCTCTCACTCGACGGCGGTGATGCCGAAAAGCCAAAGATCGTCAAAGCGAAGGGGAGCAAGAATGTTTCTGCAGGTGTCGCGCACGTTCTCGCTACCTTTAATAATACAATCGTTTCGGTTACCGATCTGAACGGCAACGTAATCGGGTGGTCCAGCGCGGGAAAAGTTGGTTTTAAGGGATCCCGCAAGAGCACTGCTTACGCCGCGCAGTTGGTGGCTCAGGACGCCTGCCGGCAAGCGATGGGACATGGTTTGAAAGAAGTGGAAGTGCTGGTCAAAGGCCCTGGGGCAGGACGCGAATCTGCGGTTCGCGCGATTCAGGCCATCGGCCTCGATATTTCGGTCATCCGAGACGTTACACCTGTCCCGCACAACGGTTGTCGCCCGCCGAAACAGCGCCGCGTCTGATTCGCAGAGGGAAACTTACTCATGGCTCGTTACACTGGTCCCAAATCGAAAATTAGTCGTCGTTACGGAATCCCTTTGTTCGGTTCGAGCAAAGCGCTGGAGAGAAAGAATTATCCGCCCGGCATGCATGGTCCGAAAGGTTCTCGCCGGAAGCAATCGGATTACGCAACGGCGCTCGCCGAGAAACAGAAACTTCGGCACATGTATGGTTTGATGGAGAGGCAGTTTCGCCGTTATTTTGAAACCGCTCTGCGGAAGCGCGGCGTGACCGGTGAGACCCTGCTGCAAATGCTGGAGACCAGGCTGGATAACGTGGTCTATCGGCTTGGGTTCGCCAATTCGCGCGGAGCAGCTCGGCAATTGGTTTCCCACGGACATGTGACAGTGAATAATCGCAAGGTGAACGTATCTTCTTACAATCTGAAACCGGGCGATTCGGTAGCAGTCAAGGAGAGACCCGGTTCGCGGCGATTGGTCACTCGCAACCTTGAATTGACGCAAATCCAGCCGGTGCCGGATTGGCTGGTGGTCGATAAGGACCAGTTCCACGGTAAAATGATGCGAATTCCTTCCCGCGAAGAGATCGCTCCTGTGGTGAATGAGCAACTCGTAGTCGAGCTTTACTCGCGGTAACACTCATTTTCTAAAGATCCGGAGGAACTGTTCCTCGATCTCTGATTGGGACATTTCCATGTACGCTTCGACGGCGTTTTGGATCGATAACTTGCCCTCGCGGAGGAGGGATCCGAACAAACATTCAAAAGGCGTAAGATGCGGACGGGCCGATTCCAGTTCTCGCCGGATCAGGCGAGAGAGGGGACCGGCACCCTGGTAGAAGTTCACCTTCTCAAACTGCTCGAGTACTTCTTCAACGGCATATTTCACTCGCCGAATTTCAACTTCCCAACGGTCACGGTCCCAAGTAATCAGGCCGAAACTCGCGCGCCGATCGCCATCGAAAGGGAATCCGACCGCTCCGACATTGACTAGAAGGGTGGCGTTCACCTGACGAACAAAAGGAAGATGAGAATGACCGACACACAGAAGACCGGGCGGATCGTTGCCGATCATTTCCCTGGCCTTTGCTTCCGTGGTTGTCGGGAAAAACCCTTCGTTGTTCGATCTTGCGGAACCATGGGCGATGGTGATCGTAAGCTTGTCCGGTCCAATCAGCGTGGTCGAAATGGGTAGTTTTCTGATCGAGTCCACAAAATCGCTCGTCAGATCGGCAGTCCATCGAGCGGGCATCCAATTGTAATATTCCGTCAGGTCCTGGCTTCCAGAGCTCTGGCTCTGCCGGATCACGTAATCTTCGTGATTCCCCCTCAAAAGTGTCCACCCGGACTGTGCGACAAATTTTGTCACTTCCCGAGGATTCGGTCCGCGGTTTTGAAAATCTCCGGCCACGAAAACTAAATCCGGATTGAGCAGATCAATCTCCGCCGCTACCGCTTCTAAAGCCGGCAAATTTCCGTGGATGTCTGCCAGCACAGCGATTTGCCTCGGCCGATGGGAGAGAGCTGTCGCCAAGTCAGCGTCTGCGCGTGTGGGCGTTTGCAGGGCGTTACTCCTTCATTGAGATCTCCCCGGCCGTCATAGCCGTGTCGAAAACAGCTTACCTCTCCAGACGCAAATACGCCGCCACATTTCCTCAGCGCCGGTCTTTAAATCGCAACCCAACACACATGCTCATTCGAGGCCAGGGCCACTAACTGAGATAACGTTCCCTGACAAATTCAAGCGCTTTACTGAAGCTCATTCTCCCGAGATAGTGAACGAGCATCGGATCTGCATCCGGCGGTAATCTGTTCCGCAATTGTTCGATTCGCTCGGAGGCCTGTTTCAATCTCAGCAAGTGAGCGTCTGGATTTTGGCCTCGAAGCGGATGATCGGCTATGACGGCGAGACGCTCCTGCAACGCCTCCGCGAGTACAACGTAGTACTGATCCATGCGTGCAAATTGTCGTCCGGACCTGATCGCATTCAAGGAGGTTTTCCAAGGGGCTGAATGTCCGGTGGGAAGCAATTCTCTCAGCGGAGGAAGAACCAGTCTGAATTGTTCTGCGCTAAGTTCCCGCAGTAACTGGTCCAACGCCTCGAGGCAAACCGCGGGCCGATGGCCTTCGTGAAATAAAATGATAGAACCTGGGGCAATCGACCGCTTAATGCGTTCAACGATTCTGCTTGAATCGAGGATCTGAGTATCGAAAGCCCTGGCACTCCAGCCGACCAATTGAAGGCCGCGCGCTGCCAGAATCGGATGAAGAAACGGATTCTTCAATCCGGCCGGCGCCCGAAACCAGATCGGCGCGGCCAACCCAATCCGAAAGATTGTCGCTTCGAATTGGTCAATCTCCCGTGCCAGAGCTCTCGGACCGAATCGCCAGAAGCTGAAGCCTGGATGGTTTTGAGTGTGATTTCCGATGGCGTGGCCCGCATCGAGAATCATGCAGGCCAGTTCCGGATGTTTGGCCGCTTTTGCACCGATCAAAAAAAAAGTCGCTCGCGCGCCGTATTTTTGCAGCAAGGCAATAATTTGCGGGGTTGTTCCTGGATCCGGTCCGTCGTCAATGGTCAACCACGCGGTTTTCGCAGAGGTGGAATAGCGGGTCAGCACCGGTCCGAACCCTTGCAGTGACGGGACAAGAGTGACCGCCACCAGCAGTAAATGAGATGCGAACAAAACAAGTAGTCCCCAGAACGACCCGGCTGCCACCATGAGGAACGTCAGGAACGGTGCTAACACGATGAACCAGATGGTCACGGTCGGGCGAAAGCGCACCCGTCACAGAAGCAGCAGCCAAGAGAAGTAGCAAATCCTTAGCGTTCAGTGTTCGGCGTTCGGCGTTCCATGGTTGAGGGCACAATGGCGTTCGCCGGGCGTCTGGCGTCGACGGCGTTTGCCGTGGGCCGCTTGGCGTTAGCGCCGGCCGTGCGTAAGCAAAGCGTCCTCGCTTTGCCTCCCGGAGCGACAAAGCGAGGACACTTTGCTCTTGAACGCAAATAGATGACTAGCGCTTTGGCTTGTCCTATTTTCGCGCTAGGGTAGCCGGATGTATCAACGGCCGGAATTACTCAGTCCCGCGGGCAATTGGGAATGCCTCCGCGCAGCCGTCGCCAATGGCGCTAACGCGATCTACTTTGGTCTGGAGCGCTTTAATGCTCGTATGCGAGCCGATAACTTCCGAACAGAGGAGTTGGCGGAGGTCATCGGTTACCTTCGGCACTACGGGGTTCGCGGGTTTGTCACCTTTAACACCCTGATTTTTACCGATGAACTCCGGGAAGCCGAATGCCTCCTGAGAACATTGGAGGAGGCGGGAGTTGATGCCATCATCGTGCAGGATCCCGGTCTGGCGCGCTTGGCTCGCGAGGTCGCGCCGGAGTTGGAGTTGCACGCTTCGACGCAGATGACAATCACCTCGCCCGAAGGCCTTCAGCTGGCCAGGGAGTTGGGCATCACTCGAGCCGTGCTCGCTCGGGAATTGTCACTGCGAGAATTGAAACGGTTCCCGACGGATGAATTTCCAGTCGAGGTCTTCGTGCACGGCGCGCTTTGCGTTGCCTACTCTGGGCAATGTCTGACCAGCGAGTCTCTTGGGCAACGGAGCGCGAATCGAGGCGAGTGCGCCCAAGCCTGTCGTCTGCCGTACCAACTGCTGGTTGACGGTCGCTTGAAAGATCTTGGTGACAAAAGGTTCCTGTTGTCTCCCCAGGATCTGGCGGGGATTGAGGAGATTCCGGAACTGATACGCCTTGGGGTGGCGAGCTTCAAGATTGAGGGGCGCTTGAAATCTCCGGAATACGTGGCAGCGGTGACCAGGGTTTATCGTGATGCGATAGACCGAGCGATGGCTTCGCTTAATTCCGAAACTGATGCGGGCGAAATTCCGGACCACGATCTATACAGCTTGGAGATGACTTTTTCGCGGGGCCTCTATTCTGGTTGGCTGCACGGAGTGAACCATCAACGGCTGGTCAGCGGACGATGCGGCAAGAAGCGCGGAGCTTTCATCGGGTTCGTTCAGAAGGTTGGGAGGGATTTTGTCGAGGTCGACCCGGAGGTGGAGCTCAAACCGGGGGATGGGGTTGTTTTTGATGCTGGAAAGGATACCGAGCATGAACAGGGCGGTCGGATTTATGAGGTCCGATCTCGGCAGCTCCTTTTTCGCAACGGACAAATTGATTTTCAGCAGGTGAACATTGGCGATAGGCTATGGAAAACCGATGACCCCGCCCTGAACCGGCAGTTGCGAAATTCCTTCGCGCGCGATCCCGAGCGCGCTCGAATTCCAGTTGACATGGAGGTCTCTGGACGGAGCGGCAGTCCCCTCCGGTTGCGCTTGGTCTGTGGTGACCAGTCCTGCGAAGCGTCTTCAGAGCTGAATCTCAGCCCTGCTAGAACATCGGCGTTGAGCGGGGCGGTCTTGCGTGAGCAATTGAGCCGCCTGGGTGGGACGCGGTATATTCTGAGAAAACTCGACCTCCAGCTTCCGGATGACGTTTTCCTCCCAATGGGAATGATTAATCGGCTTCGAAGGGACGCGGTTGCCAATCTAGACGTCGCCATGGAGTCCGATCGCCCTGCGGGAGGCGAACTGCGCGGCACACTTGCTCCGCCTCAGAGCACGAACAAGCAAGTGTCGCCACCTTTTGAGCAAAGAGTGCGCAGCTCGTCGAAGTCAGTTTTATCTCAGCTACTGGTCGATGCGCCAGCTTGCCGGCAACCGTCCCCCGAATTGATCGTACTTTGTCGAAACTTCAATCAGATCGAGGTCGCTCTTGAGGAAAGAGTAGAGACGATCTACGTGGACTTTGAAGATGTACGGCTTTATCGGCAAGCCGTCGATCGCATCGGGGATTGCGCCCATGCATTTCTTGCTACGCCGAGAATCCAGAAATCCGGGGAGCAAGGGTTTTTCCGACTAATCGAGAACGCACAGCCCTACGGTGTACTGATTCGCAACCTTGGATCGGTCTCCTTCTTCCGAGACAAGCGATTCCGCTTGCACGGCGACTTTTCGCTGAATGTGGCCAATCCTTTGACGGCGGGCTTTTTTGTGCGGCGAGGTCTCGATCAGCTGACCATCTCGTATGATCTCAACCTGAAGGAAGTGCTATCGTTACTGCGCTATCAGCCGGCAAATCGATTTGAGCTGACGATCCACCAGCATATGCCGATGTTTCATATGGAGCACTGCGTGTTTGCGGCCTTTCTCTCGGATGGCACCGACTACACAAACTGCGGCCGTCCCTGCGACCGGCATGAGGTGAAGCTGCGCGATCGGGTCGGCTCCGAGCATCTGGTCAAACCGGATGTGGGTTGTCGAAATACCGTCTTTAACTCGCGAGCACAATCCGGCGCCCAATGTGCCCAGGTCTTGCTGGCCGCAGGATTGCGCCGGTTCAGAGTGGAGTTGCTCAATGAAAACCGTTCGGAAGCGCGTCAACTAATCCGGGTCTACCGGCGATTAATAAAAGGGGAAATCCCTGGAGAGGAAGTCTGGCGTGAGATAAAGGTCCACCTCCAGTTAGGGGTAACCAAGGGAACCTTGGAGTGAATCAACGGAAAGGATTAATCAACAATGAGTGCCGGCCGCATTAGAAGTTTTCGGAGCATGAAGAAGTCACCGCTGGCCAGTATCCTGTCGATTGTCTTTATCGATCTGATCGGGTTCGGGATGATTATACCCATCCTGCCGCTGTACGCCCTGCGGTTCCAAGCCACCGAGTGGCAAATTGGGATTCTGCTTGCGTGTTACTCTTTTATGCAATTCCTCGCTTCGCCGGTCCTTGGATGGTTTTCCGACCGTTACGGACGCAAGCCGGTGCTGCTCTGCAGCCTCATTGGATCGGCCACCGGATACCTGCTGATGGCCAACGCCGCTTCGCTTGCGATGTTATTTCTGGCCAGAATTCTTGCTGGCGTAGCCGGTGCCAGTGTGGGAACCGCTTCGGCTTACATTGCGGATATCACACCTCCAGAAAATCGATCCAAACGCATGGGGTTGATTGGTGCCGCTTTTGGAGTCGGGTTTGTCCTCGGTCCCGCCATTGGCGGTATTCTCAGCCAATGGACTGTCGTCGCTCCGTTCTGGTTCGCTGCAGTCTTATCAATTCTCAATGCAGGATTAATGTGGATCATGCTGCCGGAACCAGAGAAGCATGCAGCGCGGCAAAGAGGCCCAGCCAGTTTGAAGCAGACATTCGAGCAAGCCGGCAGCTGGCGTCTCGGAGTCGTGACGATCATTTATTTTATCGCCATCGCCGGCTTCGCCATCGTGACTGTGATCTATCCTCAGGTCAGCCATCGGCGCTTCGGATTAAATCAGAGCCAGATTAGCTACCTCTTTGTCATGGTTGGCCTGATTGGGGCTGCGATCCAGGGGGGAGGCATCGGCAAACTGGTTCAACGTTTCGGAGACGCTAACCTGGCAACTGCCGGATTTGCCATCATGTCTGTTAGCATGCTGATGATGCCGCTCGCCCGCTCTGTTCCTCTTTTCCTGCTATTCACGGCCGGCTTGGCGGTGGGCAACAGCCTGTCACAACCGACCGTGAACGCAATTGCTTCCAAGAGCGCCAGTGCCGCGCTGCAAGGACGTGTGATGGGAGTGGTCCAATCATCCGGTAGCTTGGGGCGAGTGTTTGGTCCCGTGCTCGCCGGGTTTCTGCTCACCGGCGATCACACCCGTCCCAATGCTCAGTACGGGAACACCCCGTTTCTTGCCGGTGGCGTTGTTATCGCTCTTGCATTTGGCTTGGCGACAACCTTGCGCCGGTCGGAAGCGGCGAAGGTCATGCCGGCTTCGCCGGTCGAGGCAGACAAAAATTAATTGGTCTTGGATGGAGAGGGCGACTCGCCGGCAGCGGCCTTCCTTGCGCGGGCAGCTTTCATTTTCTCGGCGGCGGCGCTTTTCGCTTCAAGCAGCTTTTTTTGCTGGTCCGGGGTCAGGATGGCGTTGATATCGCTGTCGAACTTGGTCTTAAGAGCAACCAGCTTGGCTCGATCGCCCTCGGCCGCCAGGCGGTCATCCACATAGGTATCGATAATCGGTTTGGCTTTTGCCTCCTGATCCGCCGTCAGACCAACCTGGTTCTTCAACACAGTCAATCTGCGGGCTTTGATAGCGCCAGGAGAAGCTTTGTGTTTTGCCATGGTGTTGGCCGTCGGGCTCGCCTCGGGAGAAGCTGCATTCGCGATCAAGGTGAGGGATAACGTGGCGCAGAACAGCATCGCCGGAACTGCGCGGAGAAGGGATTTAAGATTCATACAACTTATCAAACACATGTTATAGCTGGAAGTTGCGCGGGTCTTGCACCCTTCTCGAAACATATTTCCCGGCGCCCATATTCGGAGGAACGACGGCAGAAACCCCGCA
>JAFAKL010000528.1 GCA_019235445.1 Verrucomicrobiota bacterium
CGGGATAAATGCGTCACGGCACCTCCCTGCCGCTGCGATAAGTTAACGCTCATGGGGATCCGCGCCAGGGCTGGAGTTTGGACATTTGGAAGACGATTTTCAGGCCTGGGTGCCTCTCCGGAGAAGGTACCCCGGGAGGGCACTGGCCCTGAACCGGAGTGAAACCCCGTAAGCGCTAACTTAACCTAAGGAAAGAGCGCAGCCTGTCCCGGAGGGACCAAACGAAAGTAGCCTGGCACGAAGTGCCTGGAAACAAGAGAAAAGCCCACCCGTTTCTGGTCATCGATTGCGATGCTACAGCACCGAATGCGCATGGCCCTGCGAAGGAGCTTGGAGCGGCTCAAAAGCCGTTGCTCGATCGCTCAGTCGCGGGACACAGGCTCGCAACCGGTGCTGCTTTGCGGCCCGCGGATCCGGAAGTTGGCGCTCCCGGATCCGGTCGGCGATTATTACTCCACTCTGCGCGAAACTGAGGCAAAATGCTGCGTAGCCGGGACGACGAACGTAAGCGGACGGGCAAAGGTTTTGTCCGCGTTTTTTTCGATTTCCCAAAAGCCGCACTTTTCGGATAAATCCGCGATTTCGCCGAAGTTAAGGGTGCGATCAAACATTCGTTCAGAGAGAGCGGCGATGAGACATTCGCACGTCGTGGAATTAAGCTCTTTTTTCACAGGAACCTTTTTGATGTTCATAAAAGCTGATCAATTTTATCTGACCGGTTAGTAAACGGTGGTATAAAAAAAATTTGCAGGTGGCGCCTCAGAGAGAAATTCCGCTCGGCACCGCGCCGATCAGCTGGAAGACGCCTTTTTTCAGATACTGCAAAACCTCCGGATTATTCTCGATTTTGGCCTGCATGATTAACCCACCTGAATAACAGAATACCTGGCGCGCAAGTTCAAGAGGGTCCTTGATGTCCAAGACCCCTTCGGCGGCAGCGTCCCGCAGCGCGCAGGCCAAGTACTTCATCGTGCGTTCGGACAATTCGGCTGCTTTTTTTCGGATTTGTTCGTCCTGGGTGCTCAACTCGGCGCCCAAACACGCAAAAGGACACCCGCAGAGCTTCCCAAACAATTGGAACTTCTCCAATTGATCCTGAACGATGCGATCGCAGTATTTTTCCAGGCGTTCAAGCGGAGGCACCTGGGACGAAAAGATCTGGTCCATCGCGCCGCGTTTTTTATTCCAGTGATCTTCAAAGGCGGCGACGGCGAGATCGGACTTTGACTTAAAAGCGTAGTAGAAGCTCCCTTTGTTGACGCCCGCACGGTTGCAGATGTCATCAACGCTGATCGAGCCATAACTATTTTCCCAGATCAGGGTGACGGCGGTACTGAGAAGTTTCTGCTTGGTCTGGCTCTCTCGCTTCACGATGGCACCTTAGTTGACCAGTTAGTTTAGTGCAAGCAAAATTTTCAGGTGATTTGCCTCCAGCATCTCCGCCAAAACCGAAGTGACCGGGCCAAACCATAGACGTGCCAGGAGAACCTGTTATTCTTGGGCTTTTACAATGAAGATTAACCGCGCGCTCATTTCCGTTTCGGATAAAACGGGCCTGGTACCCTTTGCTCGTCGGCTCAGTGAGATGGGTATTGAGATCGTGTCAACCGGCGGCACGGCAGCACTACTCAGAAAAGAGTCGATCCCCCACCTCGAAATCGAAAAGTTTACGGGATTTCCCGAGATACTGAGCGGGAGAGTTAAAACCCTTCACCCGAAGGTGCACGGCGGGTTGCTCTACTTGCGAGATAATCCGGATCATCAGCGACAAGCGGCGGAGAACCAGATCGAACCGATCGATCTGGTGGTGGTTAACCTGTATCCATTTGAGAGCACAGTCGCCCGGCCGGAGGTGCTCGTCGATGAGGCCATCGAACAGCTCGATATCGGAGGGCCTTCCATGCTCCGAAGCGCCGCAAAAAACTATCGGTCAGTTACGGTGGTGTCCGATCCGTCCGACTATCCAAGGCTGCTGGAAGAAATCGAAAAACATCAAGGCCAGACCACACTGGCGACGCGGAAGCAGCTCGCCATCAGAGCGTTTCTTACCACTGCCAGATATGATCAGGCGATCGCCGATTTTTTGCGTCGCGAACAGAGCAGCAGCACCAGCACAACTTTTACGTTGTCTCTCCCGCTGGAAATGCGGCTTCGATACGGAGAAAATCCGCACCAATCGGCAAACCTCTACGGCCACTTTGAAGATTATTTTCAGAAGTTGCATGGCAAGGAGCTGTCTTATAATAACATCCTCGATATTGACGCGGCGGCCGGTCTGATCGGCGAATTTCCCGAGCCGACTGTCGCGATCCTGAAGCACACCAACCCTTGCGGAGTCGGTTCTGATCCCGATCTCCGTGAAGCATGGATCAAGGCCTTCGCTACCGATAAGCAGGCGCCATTCGGAGGCATCATTATTTGTAACAGACCTCTGACAGAATCGCTGGCGCGGGCTATTTCCGAGATTTTCAGCGAAGTCATTATTGCTCCGGAATTTGAGCCGGACGCCAGGGCTTTGCTGCAGAAGAAGAAAAACCTTCGCCTGATGAAAATGATGGTCAGTTCGGCCCAAAAAAGGGATGAATTCGCGGTGCGATCAGTGACGGGCGGGCTGCTCGTCCAACAGAGGGATAGCACCGAGCTGCAAGAACCTGAACGGCATGTGGTCTCGTCCAGGCCACCCACAGCGGATGAAATGAAGGCAATGCTTTTCGGCTGGCGCGTGGTAAAGCATGTCAAGTCGAATGCCATTGTTTACGCGTCTCGGGACCGAACCCTTGGGATTGGTGCGGGTCAGATGGCTCGGGTTGATTCCTCGCGAATCGCGATCTGGAAAGCGAACCAGGCAGGGCTTCCACTGAGAGGAAGCGCCATCTGCAGCGACGCATTTTTTCCTTTTGCGGATGGTCTCATTGCGGCATCCCAAGCCGGTGCGACAGCTGCCATCCAACCTGGCGGCTCCATTCGCGACCCGGAGATCATCGCCGCGGCGAATGAACACGCGATGGCGATGGTTTTTACCGGAATACGGCATTTCAAACACTAATGGCTATGATTCAATGATAAAACTAGGAGTAAATATCGATCATGTCGCGACGCTCCGTCAGGCGCGCTATGCCGGCATGATAGATTCCCCGAACTGCGAACCCGATATTACCGCCGCCGCGTCTGCGTGTGAACGCGCGGGCGCCAGCGGTATTACCGTGCACCTCCGAGCCGACCGGAGACATATCCAGGATCGCGATGTGTTCCGTTTGAGAAACAGCATCATGACAAAGCTCAACCTCGAAATGGGAAATACGCCGGAAATCGTAGAGACCGCTCTCAGGGTCCTGCCGGACGAGGTCTGTCTGGTTCCGGAAAACCGCCAGGAAATAACGACCGAGGGGGGACTGAATGTGACCAAAAATTTCAACGCCCTCAAGCAGACCGTTCAGCGTTTACACAGCGCGGGAATCCGCGTCAGCATGTTTATCGAACCGGATGCCCTGCAGATCCACGCCTCAAGCGAAATAGGAGCCGACACGGTGGAGTTGCACACCGGCACATTCGCCAACCTGCATGCCGAACTGCAGCAAGATGAAGTGGACAGACTCGAGGCGGCCTCTCGCCTCGCTCAGGAAAAGGGGCTTTTGGTGAACGCTGGCCACGGCATAAATTATTCGAATGTCCGATTGCTGATCCCCAATCCGCTCTGGAACGAGTTCAACATCGGTCATTCGATCGTCTCGCGAGCGATCGCAATTGGCCTGGAAAACGCCGTTCGTCTAATGCTGGAACGCCTGAAGAGCTGACCGATTGCAAACCGACTACAAGGTGAAACTGGAGGTCTTCGAGGGTCCGCTCGATCTGCTGCTGTATCTGATCAGGAAGGATGAGGTAGATATCTACGATATTTCCATCGAACGAATCACCAGTCAGTACCTCGAATATCTGGAAACGTTCCGTATGCTGGACCTTGAGATTGCCGGGGAATTCGTCGTGATGGCAGCGAACCTTATCTACATCAAAAGCCGCAACCTCCTGCCGGTCCATCAGCAGCCTCCGGATGAAGAGACAGAGGAAGAGGATCCGCGCTGGGACCTGATCCGCCAACTGATCGAATATAAAAAGTTCAAGGACGCCGCATTTCAGCTTCATCGCATGGAACTGATCCAGGAAGGACTGATCGTCCGCGTCCCGGATAAACCTGTCTTCGAGGATCCGGGCGCGCTGCTAAAATCCGAAGTCGGCCTCTTCGATCTGATCAGCGCGTTCCAGCAGATCCTGAGAAAAATTGAGTCAAAGCGTGAAGATCTTCGTGAAATTTTCGAGGAAAGCTTCACGGTGTCGGACAAAATAGACTTTATCATGCGGACTCTTCCCGGCAGAACCTCTGTCACTTTTTTTGGCCTTTTCGCGTCAGCGGCGAGTCGAACCGAGATCGCAGTGACATTCCTGGCCTTGCTGGAACTCATCCGGATGAACCAGATCCGAGTCTTTCAAGGCGGGTTATTCGCCGAAATCGAAATCCGAGGATTTGAGCCATGGTGACCCTGAAAGCGGTCCTTGAAGCCCTGCTTTTCGCGGCGCAAAAGCCGCTTTCGCTGAAGGAAATTGCCGCAACCCTGAAGTCAGCCGCCGAATACTTCGAAGAAGGACCTGAGACAGCCTTGGCCAAGGCCGTCGAATCAGAGATCACCGGATCGTTGCAGACGTTGCAGACTGAATATTCGGAGTTGGGCCGCGCGTTCCAGCTGGTGGAGCAGGTCTCGGGCTGGGTGCTGGTCAGCCGCATCGAATATCAAGTTTGGATAAGGCAGCTGTTTCCGGAGATGCGATCGACTCGCCTGAGCGCGCCGGCCCTCGAAACGTTAGCCATCATCGCCTATCGCCAGCCGATCACCAAAGCCGATGTCGAAGCAATTCGCGGAGTCACGGTGGACGGGGTGATGCACAAGTTGCTGGAGGCCGGATTAGTCAAAATTGCAGGACGCGCGGAGATTCCTGGCCGGCCTCTCTTGTACGTTACCAGCCAGCATTTTATGGAACATTTCGGACTTAAGAATTTAGACGAACTACCGAACGCATCCGAACTTAGAGAGCTCGCGTTGCCGAAAGCAGTGGCGACGGCGGAACGCCGCCCCCCAACAAACTTGCTGACGAGCGACCCGTCGGACGCCAAACCGGAGGAAATAAAGAATGGAGAAGTCGAAATTGTCCCTGGAAGTGATTCGAAAGCGAATTGACGAGGTCGACACGCAATTGCTGGAGCTATTAAATCAGCGCGCAGATCTGGTCCACGAAGTGGGTGTAGTGAAGAAAGAAGCAGGGCTTACTATCTACGCTCCTGAACGCGAGGAAGCTCTTCTGCAAGGTTTGGAGAAAAAGAACAAGGGGCGGCTTCCGGCTACCGCCATACGCGCCATTTACCGAGAGATTATGTCGGCGGCGCTGGCGCTGGAGAAAGGGTTAACCATTGCCTACCTGGGGCCCGAAGCGACATGGTCACACCAGGCCGCACGCGCAAAATTTGGAGCGTCCGTAGATTATTCCGCACAAGCGAATATCGGCGATGTCTTTGATCAGGTCGCGCGGCACCGAGCCGATTATGGAGTCGTGCCGATCGAGAACTCAGTGGAAGGCGCGGTAAACCACACCTTGGATCTCTTCATGGATTCCGAGTTGAAGATTTGCGCTCAGGTTCTCCTGCGCATTGAGAACAATCTTTTATCAAATGCACCGCGAGAAAAGATTACCCGGATCTATTCGCATCCGCAGGTGTTCGGCCAGTGCCGAAAATGGCTCAAAGCGAATGCGCCGGAAGCGGAATGGTTAGAAGTCTCGAGCACCACAAAAGCGGCAGAACAAGCATCACGGGAACCTGGTGCCGCAGCACTCGCCGGCGCCATGGCGGCCGAGGTGTATGGGTTGGAGATCCTGGAACGATCGATTCAGGACAGCCCGAATAACACCACGCGGTTTCTCGTCATCTCGCACGTCACCTGCCCTCCGACCGGCGCGGACAAAACCTCACTGATGTTCTGTGTCCAGGATCGAGTCGGTGCTCTGTACTCGGCCATCGAACCTTTCAATCGGCTGAAGCTAAGCATGAGCAAGATCGAGAGCCGGCCCTCCAAGCGAAAGAACTGGGAATACTTTTTCTTTGTCGATATCGAAGGCCACTGCGAGGATGAACAGGTCAAAAACGCCATCTGCGAGTTGGAGAAACACTGCACTTTCGTGAAGGTGCTCGGAAGCTATCCACGGACCGACGCGATCGGCGGGTGAGCCGATCGGCGTTCACCGTTCACCGTTCACCGTTCGGCGGGCGCAAGGTGCAGTCAGGACATCGGTAACACTTATGGGTCAGGACATCGGTAACACTGGTAACTGTTTAGTTCATGATTTGATTCTGTCATCTGTGAACTTATCTCGGGCGACGAA
>JAFAKL010000530.1 GCA_019235445.1 Verrucomicrobiota bacterium
AAGGGAAGCTGTTTGTCCTGGTGCTCTTAGGTTTCGCGGCCACGGACTTCATCATTACCATCACCTTGTCGGCGGCGGATGCGAGTGCGCACCTGATCGAGAATCCTTTCGCACCCCAATTTTTGCACGGCCAGCCAGTGCCAGTCACGCTGTTCCTGATCGCGCTGCTTGGGGCGGTGCTCATGAAAGGTCTTAAGGAAGCCATCGGGATAGCCGTCGCCTTGGTGGGCGTGTATTTGTTACTAAACCTGGTTGTCGTTCTCGTTGGGTTGGAGCACCTCGCGACCCAACCACGCATCTTCGCAGATTGGAAGACGGCCCTTTTTGCTGCGCACGGTAGGCCCGTGGCAATGATTGGTATCAGTTTTCTGCTCTTTCCGAAATTAGCGCTTGGGTTGTCTGGTTTTGAGACCGGTGTATCGATGATGCCTTTGGTCAAAGGAGCGCCGGGGGACCAGGAGTCTCGGCCCGCCGGCAAAATTCGATCTACGCATCATCTCCTGCTCACCGCGGCGGTGACCATGAGCCTTTTCCTGCTCAGCACGGCGCTGATCACCACGCTGTTGATCCCCGCAGACGCTTTCCGTTCCGGCGGCCCGAACGGCGAGCCGGCCGGGCCGGCCAATGGACGTGCGCTCGCCTACCTGGCCCATCAATTTCTTGGCGACGGCTTTGGCACGGTCTACGACCTTTCGACCATTGCGATCCTCTGGTTTGCCGGAGCTTCGGCGATGGCAGGGCTGTTGAACATCGTACCCCGCTACCTGCCGCGTTATGGAATGGCCCCGGAATGGACTCGGGCTGCCCGTCCGTTGGTAATGATCTACACAGGAGTTGGCTTCGCGGTAACGCTGTTCTTCCGCGCCAGCGTGGACGCCCAGGGCGGCGCATATGCCACGGGCGTGCTCGTTCTTATCTCCTCCGCCGCAGTTGCGGTAACCTTATCGGCGTGGCGGAGGGCACGTCCGGTGGCAGGTTCGTGTTACGCCCTCATCACGCTTGTGTTTGTCTACACAACGTTGGTCAACGTGGTCGAGCGACCAGACGGCCTGAAGATCGGCGCTCTCTTTATCGCCGCGATCGTTTTGAGCTCGCTGGTTTCACGCGTCTGGCGCACGACCGAGCTGCGCGTCGAGAAGATCGCGCTCGACGCTCAGGCCGAACACTTTCTGAGTGAAATGAATGCCCAGAGCGAACTGCGCATCATCGCCAACCACCCCCGTCAGTGTGACGATGCCGAGTATACTCGCCGCGAAACGGACCAGCGCGAGGATAATAATATCCCTGCGGCTGACCCAATCGTCTTCCTGGAGATTTACGTGCGCGACCCCAGTGAGTTCTCGGCCGACCTGAACATTCACGGCGTAAGCGTCGGACGCCACCGGGTCCTGCGTGGCGAGAGTGCCGCCGTGCCCAATGCCATCGCGGCTTTCCTGCTCCATTTGCGCGACCAGAAAGGGAAAGTGCCGCACGCATACTTCAACTGGAGTGAGGGCAACCCTTTCCTCTATCTGATCCACTACGTTCTGAGCGGTGAGGGCGACGTAGCTCCCGTCACTAGGGAAGTGCTACGTAAGGCAGAGCCTGATGCTCAGCGACGCCCTGCCATCCATGCGGGGATCTGACTGTTCGTTAGTGACCGTTAACTTAGCGCCATCCTAAGGAAGCAGGGTGCGAGTGTTTTTTTCATGGGGATCAGTGGGGATCAGTTATTTTTTTAGGGATCGGATTGAATTTCTACAAATCGCTGAAAGCATTCAATGGCCTACACGTTTTTTTGGGCGGCGTCTATCATCTCACCACGGGTCTGGGCCTTGGGCGGGCGGTGGTGAACCGCTAGTGTCCTGCCCCCTGAATAAGAATCTCGCTCTCATCCAGACGATGTTAGCACCAGAGCCTGGTTATTGAAGCAGAAGACGCAGAACGTTCACTTTGAATGCCATGTCACCGGATTGGGTCAGGAATAATTTCAGGCCTATTCCAGTATACATTCTTAGAACGACATCATAGATGACCTAACCCATTCGAACGAGCTGTTGTTAACCCGCAGCTTATTGAAAACAAATGAAGCTAAAACTGTTATCAAAATGGCAAAGAATCTGCTCCCTGCCAACTGCACTGCTTGTTCTCGCCAGTGTTTCACCAAGCCTGGCCAGCGCCTCACCACATGCTCGGCACCAGATCACATGTGCCGGCGCCCCGGTCAACATACGATTGATGGCTCCGAAGACGAATCGATCAGACGAGACATATCAACCGCCAAGAAGCCCTGGGTACAATGACGATTTTGGCGGCTGAAGATCATTGCGGAGGAGGCGGAACAAGTGGCAACAAACGGCGACACTGAAATGCAAAAGAATCGTCTGTGGCAAATCGGCGCGCGCATCAGCGTAGTAATGCTTACAGGCGGCTTTTCTCTTTTAGGATTGCTGTCTCTGATCAAGGATCATCAGGTGTGCGGCGAAACTGGTATTTCCTTCGAACACGTATCTTCTATCCTGGGCGGGATTATAAGCTTTCTCCTGGGCGGAATATTCCTCCTTTTCGGTGCTCTTCATTGGAACCGTCTGATGACCAATAATTAATTCCGCCTCCGGATTCGTCTGGGAGTCACTGACCCGAAATCGTTGTGCGTGCTGCCAGTGCTAGTGTCGCCGAAACAAACGAAACCTGGGGCGCAGCTTGGCTGCGCCCAATCCTGGCACTTCGTGCCAGGCTTCCTGGCACTTCGTGCCAGGCTACCTCGTTTTAATCCCTCCGGGATAAATGCGTCACGGCACCTCCCTGCCGCTGCGATAAATTAACGCTTATGGGGGAGTGCCCCCAGATTTCCATTGTTGCGGCGCTTTCAGCGCGCTAACCGCAGGCGGGAATGGTTCGTGAACCGGCTCTCGTCACAGGTAACAAACTGTGTATCGTTACAAATGCGAGATACGGGTACGGGAAGAGCCCGCGTGACTCGAACAGGCGTGAGCAATAAAGTGCAAAAAAAGGGCATGAAAACCCGCTCTATGGAAGAAGAACACTCCACCGCGCTATCGGATCCCTCGGTTTACAGCAACCGTGAGCTTAGCTTGCTGGAGTTCAACGAGCGTATATTGGAAGAGGCTCAGGATCCAAGTAACCCGCTTCTCGAACGCTTGAGATTTCTTTGCATTGTCGCCTCAAATCTCGATGAATTTTTTGAGATAAGAGTTGCCGGACTGAGGCAGCAG